>JANWXX010000004.1 GCA_025057345.1 Polyangiaceae bacterium
GGATGCCCCCCGGGCAGCGCCGGAGCTAGCGCTCGTGATGTTGGAGCGCTCCCTTCAGAGAGCCGAGGTGGGGGAAACTCCCTTGGGTACCGTGCTCCTGGGTCGCTGGCGGGCGCGCGTCCCGGACGAGCGGAAGAGCGCTAGGCGTCGGGGGTCGTTGCGGAAGACGTAGCGACCGGCGGCGCGGATCTCGTCCATGGCCTCCCGAAGGTACCAGAAAGCGCGGTTGCGCCGGTCCTGAAGGCGCCGGCTCTCCTCGGAGGTGACCAGGGAGCGCACCACCTCGTCGTGGCCCAAGGTTTGGGCCAGCTCTTCCGCGCGCGTGGCGGCGTCCTTGGGCAGATCAGCCCGCGCCAGGGCGGCGGCGTTCTCCCGGAGGAGGGTGGCAAGCTTCTGGAGATCATCGATGAGATCCGCCAGGCCCGTTCCAGGGAGGATGTTGTCCACCCTGGCCTGTACCGCCTCATCCTGGTGGAGGAAGTAGCGGAGCGCCGCGATTATGTCCTTCTTCAACCGCTCGGCCTTCTGGATCATCTCCTTGCGCCCCGAGGAGGACGAGAGGCGATGAGCGAGCCATTCCTGCTCTCTCTCCTCAAGGAGCTTGCGACGGGGCTTGAGAGCCGCGCAGAGCTCTGGATCCAGCCGCGAGCTTTCCACCAGCTTCGTCCCCATCTTGGCCACGATGACCTCCAGCTCCCGGGCCTCCTGGCAGAGATCCGCCACGGGGATGTCGATGGGATCCGCGTAGCCCTCCCCCAGCTCCACCTCCGGCGCCTTCTTCTTCGCGGAAGCCTTGGTTGCTCCCGCCTTCTTGCCTGGCGCCTTCTTCTTCGAGGTCGCTTCTACCTGGTTCTTCCCCTTACCGGTCTTCTTCCCGTTGGCCATGGCCCCATCTTACCGGTATCTGGGAGGCTACTGAAGACCTCGGCGTGCAGTCCTCGGTGGGCGCTCCCAACGGCATGGTACGGTGCGGGGCGATGGCGCCGCACTTCAACACGACGGGCCCGTGCATCCCCGGCCAGCACCACATGATCCCCCCGGGGAGGCGGCTGGGCCGCGTGCTGGAACTCATCGAGCAGAACAAATACTTCCTTCTCCGCGCCGGCCGGCGGACGGGGAAGACCACCTCGGCCCAGTGGCTTGTCCGTCACCTGCGACGGACCGGGCGTTTCGAGGCCCCTGGGTGGATCTCCAACGGGCCCGTGAGCAGGCGGACCCTTCTCTAGCCTTTCCCACCCTCTTTCGAACCTTGAACCTGGCCCAGCAGGCCATCGGTGTCCCCTGGGCTCTCCCGGACGAGGCACAACAGCAGGCTTGGCTCCGGGATCCTGCCTCGGCCATCGCCGATTATCTTCGCTGGCTAGCGCAGCAGAGCACGAAGCCCCTGGTGCTGTTCCTCGACGAGGCCGATGGCCTGGTGGGATGTGCCATGGTTTCCTTTCTCACCCAGCTCCGGGAGCTCTACGTAGGCCGTGCGCTCTCTCCTGCCCCCCACAGCATCGTTCTGGTGGGGCAGCGAGCCATTCGCGATTACGCCCTGAGCGAGGAAGAACGCCAGACCATCGCCTGGCTCGGCACCACCTCCCCCTTCAACATCACCGCCGAAACCCAGACGCTGGAGCCGTTCACCGCTCGGGAAGTACGGGAGCTGTACCTCAAGCACACCCGGCAGACGGGGCAGTCGTGGAGCAAGAAGGCGGTGGCGCTGGCCTACGAACTGAGCCAGGGCCACCCCTGGCTGACCAATGCCCTGGCGGAGATCTGCGTCGAGCGCCTGGTCCGCGACCGCACTCGGATGATCCGCGGCGAGGACATCGAGGCGGCCAAGGAGGTGATGATCCAAGAGCGGAGAACCCACATCGACTCGCTGGTGGCACGGCTCCATGAGGAGCGTGTCAAGCGGGTGCTGGGCCCGATGCTGGCCGGGGAAACCGCCGAAGGAGATACGCTTCACGACGACTTCGCCTATGTGGTTGGCCTGGGACTAGTGACCCACCGGGATGGACGCTACGAGATCGCCAATCCGATCTACCGGGAGGTGATCCCCCGGGTGTTGACCTTCGAGCGACAAGCCCAGCTCCCCCATCGGACCGCCTGGTACGTGAAGGAGGACGGCAAGCTGGATCTACCAAAGCTGATGACCGCCTGGCAGGAGTTCTGGCGGGAGGACGGTCACTTGGCTGCCGAGGGTTTCCACTACCGGGAAGCGGGCCCTCACCTGATGCTCATGGCCTTTTTGCAGCGCATCCTCAACGGGGGAGGAAAGCTCGACCGGGAGTACGCCCTGGGCAAGGGAGCCCTGGACCTGCTGATCACCTGGAAAGGAGAGCGGCACCTGATCGAGGTGAAGGTGCGGCGGGACGAGCGGAGCGAGCGAAAGGCGGTGGAGCAGGTGGCGCGGTACCTGGAAGGGGCGGGAAGGAGGGAGGGGTGGGTGGTGCTGTTTGACCTGCGGAAGGGAGTGGGCTGGAAGAAGAAGCTGTTCCGGCGGAAGGTGAGGAGAGCGGAGGGGACCATCTGGGTGATCGGCTGCTGATCCCCCCCTCCCCGGCTCGAAAGGGGGAGGGGGTCTGGGGAGTGAGGTGTGGTATAGCCCGCCGTGATGCGGCTCGCGCTTCTGGTCCACACGCCCACCGCCCCCACCGCCCGTGCCGACATCGAGGCGCTCCGCGCCCGCCTCCAGCGGCCGGAGCTTGGCTTCTGGGTGGTGGAGGTTGCGGCGAGCGATGACCTGGCGATGGGGTTGCCCCGGGCCCTAGAGGGGACGCCGGCCGGGTCTTCGCTGCTGGTAGTGGTGATGGGTGAGGTGAGGCGGGGGGCTGCCGGGTCCGTGGAAGTAACCGGGACCACCCGTCCGGTGCGGCTGGAGGAGCTGCGGGCAGCACTGGTGACAGCGGCTCCAGGGCAAGCGCTGCTGGTGATCGACGGGCTGCGAGGGGAAGAAGACCCGAAGGAGCTGACCGGGGCGGTGATCCGGGCGGTGGCTTCGGGGACCAGCGGGGTCGGGTTGCTCTGCTGCCTACGGCCTGGGGGAGAGGCAGGCGAGGGGCTCTCCCCGCTGATCTCGGCGCTGTGTGCGGTCGTGGACGAGGCGCTCTCGGGAGGACGGACACCGACGATCCCAGCAGGGCTGCTGGCAGGGCTGCTGCGGGACGATAGGGAACTGGGGGAGCGGGTGGATAAGATGCACTACACGCCGCCGTCAAGCGGGGAGCTCGTGCTGGTGCGCCCTCCCCCCCGGCCCTTCGCCAGCCCGCCGACCGTGGACGAGAGCTTCGCGAAGGCGAACGATCTTCTGGCGCAGGGGAGGCTGGAGGAGGCGCTGGAGGCCTGCAAGCGGGTGCTCTTCCAGTCGGGGAACGACCGGGAGAAGAAGTCGGAAGTGTACGTGCGGATCGCTGCGATCAAGCAGCGCCAGGGCAAGCTCCGGGAGGCGATCTTCAACCTGGAAAAATCCCTGAGCATCGATCCGAAGCACCGCACCGCCCTTGAAGGTCTGGTGCTGCTGGCGGTGGAGGAGAAGCGCTGGGAGGACGTGGCCACCCTGGGAGATAAGCTACTCGCGGTGCTGGAGGACGAGGACGCAAGGCTCCAGGCCATGCTGGATCTGGCTGGGCTGCTCCTGGATGGCGCCGGCGACGAGGCGAGGGCCGTAGCGCTCCTGGAGCGAGCCCGTGCGCTGCGCCCTGGCGACGAGCGTCCCCTGGAGCGGCTGGCGCGGCTGTACGACCGGTCCGGGCGCTTTGAGGAGCTGGTGGGCGTGCTGGAAGCCTGGGCTACCACCTCGAACAACAGCTACCAAAAGGCAGCACGCTTCGCGGCGGCAGGCCGAGTGGCTTCGAAGGGGCTTGGGGATCGACCTCGGGCCATCCGGCTTCTGGATCAGGCGCTACGACTGCGGCGCGACGACGCACAGGTGGCGGAGGAGCTGGCTCGGGAACTGGAGGAAGAAGGGCTGCTGCCCCAGGCGCTGCGAGCGTACCAGCTCAGCGTCCACGGGGAGCCGAGGCGTGCCTCTGCCTATCGGGGGCTGGTGAGGCTGGGGGATCGCACCGGGAGGCCCGAGCTGGCTGGGGCAGCAGCGATGGCTCTCTGCCACCTGAACCAGGCAGACCTGGATGAAGAGCTGCTGGCGGATCAGCATCGCTCTGAGGGTCCAGTGGCTGCCCGCCGTCCGCTTTCACCTACCGCCTGGGAAGGGCTGCTGGCGCCCCCGGTGGTGCCCGGAGTCCGAGGAGTGCTGGCAGCCATCGAGGAGGCGGCTATCCAGGTGAAGATCGACGAGCTGCGGGAGGCGCAGCGGTTGCCCCAGCTTGATCCGCAGGCGCGGCAGGATCCCCAGACCAGTACCGTGAGCGCGCTCCGGGCCTTTGCCTTCGCGGGGAAGCTGCTCGGCGTGACGCTGCCAGAGCTCTACCTGCTGCCCGAGGTTCCCGGAGGCGTAGCAGCGGTGGCTGCGGAGCGACCGACGACGGTCCTGGGGCGCTCGCTGCTCTCTGGACGCTCGACGGTGGAGCTGGCCTTCCTGATGGCGCGACACCTGGCCTACCACCGGCCCGGGGCCAGGCTGGCGCTCTACTACCCGTCCCTGGCGGAGCTGACCGCGCTGCTTTACGCGGCGGTGCAGATCGGGCGCCCAGGAGTCTCGGTGTCGTCGCCCCATGCCGCTGCCGCCGGAAAGCTCTACGCAGCCCTTCGGCCGAGGCTGGACGGGGAGGCTCAGAAGCACGTGGAGGCAGCGCTGGTCGAGCTGGAGCAGGCGGGACGACGCCCGGATCTCCTTCTGTGGCTTCGCAGGCTGGAGCTGACAGCCACCCGGGCGGGGCTGCTGGCCTGCGGCGATCTGGGCGTAGCAGCCAGGCTGGTGGAAAACGATCCAGTACCGGTAGGGGACCTGAGCCCCCGGGCCAAGGCCGATGACCTGATGGTCTTTGCCACCTCCGACGCCTACGAGACGCTCCGGCGCGAGATCCTTTCCTGAGAGCCAGGATCTTGGTTGGGCGACCTGAAAGGCTGCCTGCCCCGGGAGACCGGGAAGGGCAGAGGTCAGCGAGCGTAGAAGGAAACCGCGAAAGCGAGGCTTCATGAGGAAAAAGACCCTGTGGATGGTGCTTGGAATGATGGTGGCGGTGGCGTCGGTGGCCTGCGAGCCGGAGGAGAGCGGAGGCTCCGGGGCAGCGGCGGGCTCGGGGGGGTCGGGGGATGGGGGAGGAACCGGGTCCGAGTGCGATCTCCCCGCGGGGGCCGAAGTGGTGATGCCCTGGAAGAAGCTCGAGCCGGTGGACCCCACAGGCAGCCCAGGGCCGGCTTACGGTCTGGCTAACGACGGAACCAGCGTGTACGTCAATTTCTTCGATGTCCTGGTGAAGATGCCCCTGGCAGGTGGCGAGGTCACCACGGTCTACAAGTCAACCAAGGAGTTGACCACGGGGTTCCGCACCTTTGCCAGCACAACAGGGATCTACGTGTTCGAGACAGGCAGGGAAACCGTACTCCTCCCCTACGATGGTAGCGCCCCGAAGCCCGTCACCCTCCCCTTCCCCGGGAATTTCTCTGTCGTCCAGTTCGATCCAGCGTCGGATACCTTCTGGGCCGAGGTGAGGGATTTCGAGGCCAGGACGATCACGCTCTTCAAGGCGAAGGCAGGAGCCGCCTCCGCGGAGACGGTCCTCGGTCCTCTGGACAGCCTCTACGACGAATCTCCCCGGTGGTTCGCCGCCGAAGATCGGGTCTTTGTCCAGGCATTCAAGCCGCCCTACCCCATCTACACGGCGCAGCCGGGAGGGGCGCTTGCGTCCTTCCCTGTGGACCCCCCCAGTGCCGGGATCATCGGTCTCCTGGGTTCCCACCTTTTCTACTCCTCCAAAGATATCTCCCGTCTTGGGGTTTACCGCATCCCAGTGGCGGGAGGGACCGCGCAGAGGGTGTACAGCAGCTACACCACGGCGGGGACCTTCGGAGGCGGTCGATGGAAGACCCCCGGGGCGATCTACCTGAACGACGCGACCAACCTGCTCAAGATCCCCGAGAACGGAGAGGGGAAGCTCCTCAGCTCCGTCCCCACCGGGGCCTGCACCACGCACGAGGTCATGGCCCACGGTGGGTACGTCTACACGGTGACCTTCCGCTCCAGCACCGGGGAGAACACCGTCTGGCGCATCAAGGAGTGACCGGCAGCTTCCCCAGCTTGACCTCCGCCTGGAACAGCCAGGGGAGATCGTTCTGCTGAGCAGGAAGCTCCTGCCCCGGGGGGATCTGCCAGGAGCCCGTGGCCGGCGAGGGCAGCGAGATCACCAGGTTCCCTCCCCCCTTCTCCTCGACCCACCGGAAGCCCCCCATCCGCTGGGCCCAGATGGGGCCGCCGGTGTTCTTGTTGACCTTTCGCAGCCCGGAGGTCTGGAAGGAAGCCTCCGGGTTCTTCGGGTCCACCACCAGGAAGGAGAGTTCTTCCTCGTTCTCCAGCGCCACGAGGAAGCTCTCGTCGGAAAGGGAGCCGCTCTGCCCGGGGGGAGGCGAGGTCTTCTGGGTCCAGATGGGGCCGCCGGTGTTCTTGTTGACGCGCTGGGTCCAGACGGGGCCGCCGGTGTTCTTGTTGACGCGCTGGGTCCAGACGGGGCCGCCGGTGTTCTTGCTGATACGGAGCGCGAGGAACTCCTCGTGGTCGTCCGGGAAGCGGCGGTGGAAGACGAAGCTCACCTCTTCCAGCTCGTGGACATCGCCAGCCCCCTCGTAGCGGACGGGAGACTCGACCAGCTTGGACGGTTCTCCGAGAGGAATCGGCGTGATCTTGTCCTGCTTCCCCTTGGTACGGAGGACGCTCTCCAGGCTCTCTCCATCGGAGCGAACCAGCACCAGATCAGGGAAGGCGTCCCCGTCCACATCGTCCACGGCGACCTTGCAGATCGCGTGATCCTTGCACGGATCCGGGCCGAGGTTCCCGAGCTGGAGCTTGTTGTTCCCCGTGTCGGCGGCGAGGACAATTCCGACATCGAAGATGCTTCCCTTGGGGACCGAAACTCCTCCCCCGGCAAGGCCTCCCTCGGCGAGTACGACCCCCTGGAGGGTCCCCTCCTTGCGAGGATTCGAGAAGAGAGAGACGACCGGCCCTGTCCCCTGGCCAGCGGGCTTGACCTCATCGAGGACCTTCGGCCCCTTGGAGGAGATCTCCACGAGGGCGATCCCGGGGATCTTGAGGGCGTTGGGTGCCGAAGGATCGGGGGTCGCCTGGGTCAGCGGGATCTCTCCAGGCCCCACGAGCAGGTAGCGGTTGTCGACGCGCTGGATGGAGCTGTCCCACTGGCACGTCGGGTCACTGGTGCACTGAGCCTCCTTGCCCCGAGAATAGCGGAAGCTGCACACCTGATCCTGCTCGCAGGGGGCGAGGAGGAGCGTGGTGGCCTTGTCCTTGTCGGGGGCGAACTCCACCATTGCGTCGCAGGAGACGCCGGTGAACCCCGCCACGCAGGAGGCGCTGTTCCGGGCGCCCTTGGCCCAGACGTGTCCTTCGGCGGAGACGTCGCTGGTCTTGCGGGTCAGCTTGTTGCCCTGACGGATGACCCAGGAATACACCGCCGGGGAGGGCTTGCCACTGCCGTCCACATCCGGTGGGATGGGCTCCTCGAAGGTCTTGAGCTTCGTGTCTTTTTCAGAGATTTCCTCGTGGACCATGACCAGAGGCCCCGGTGGCGCCACCACCAGGTAGACCTCCCCGCCGTCCGGCGCCGGCCCCGAGGCGAGGACCGGGATCGGCTCGCGGGCGTCGTTCGGCAGAATCCGGAAGAAGAGAGACGCGCGATGCGCTCCGGAGGCGGCACTCTTGGGCTGGAGAAGCTCCGTCGTCGCGCCACCGGCTCCGCCCTGCCCAGCCGCCCCTGCCTTGCCGCCGTTGCCCCCCTCGCTGCCGCCGGCAGCACCGCCCTCTCCTCCGGAGGCCGAGCCCCCCTTGCCGCCCCCAGAGGAGCCTGCCTCCCCGTTGCCTCCCTTGCCGCTCGCTCCGCTGGTTCCCCCCTGCCCTCCCCCTGCATGGCTGCCCCCTTGTCCCCCAGGGTTGCCTCCCTTGCCTGCCTCTCCCCCCGACTGACCGGCCTGCCCCCCTTGCCCCGCGGGAGCCCCCTGCGGTTCAGGCTCCTGTTCCGAGCAAGCCAGGGAACCCATCAATCCAGCAAGCAACATCAAGTGAGCATGGTTGAATCTCATCGGTTCTCTCTCCGTCTCTGGAAAAGCATTGCACCTCAAGGAAGGTGGCAGGCGCTTTTCGCCCGCCCCGACCAGCAAAGGATGTACCAGGTACAGGTAACCCCCCCACTAGGGCTTACCATCCAGGACATACGCTAGTGTATGACGATGTCGCCACGAACTCCGCAAAGATTGCGTACCTCTGCGGTGGGGGGTTAGGTGGCTGAGGGAGCAAGGGGTTGGTCTACCCTCGGGTCCATGTTCGAGCTGGACTTCTCGACCCCCACCGTGCCGCGTCTCCGCCACACACTACCCTCCTCCACCCGAGCCCATACCCTGGTGTCGAACCTGGGCTTGCGGGTGGAGCGGTGGTTTGTTGAAACCAGCGAGGAGGTGGACGGCCGCCCCGGGTACAGCGCCGCCTTCGCACCCCTTGCACCGGCGCAGCAGAGAGTGATCGCGGCGGCGCTGGCCAGCCCGCTGCTGGCCCGGAGCACCCCGCTCACCGAGGAGGATCTCCCGCAGGTCGAGGACGCCTGGCGT
This sequence comes from Polyangiaceae bacterium, assembly GCA_025057345.1. GTDB lineage: Bacteria > Myxococcota_A > Polyangia > Polyangiales > Polyangiaceae > JANWXX01. The sequence goes on from JANWXX010000004.1 coordinate 8,719, forward strand.
CAGGTAGAGGCGAGCCTGTTCCCGGATCCAGCGGAGGAGCTTCCTGCCCACCTCGACGTGCTCTTCCAGGCGAGCCTGACTTGTTCCATCCTGACGTGCTGAATCTGAAGAAGGCGACGACGGTGGAGAATTTCCGGGAGGCGTTGCTGATGCGAACGACGGTGGAGAATTTCCGGGAGGCGTTGCTGATGCGAGCACGTCTGGGGAAGATCCTGGAGTGAGCCGAGGTTTCCCTGGTGGGCTCGCAGCCTTGGGGTGGACGAACCGTTTCCGCATCGGGGTTGACCCCGGGGCCTGCGTGGGGGCGGGTTCTTGTGCCAGGTTGCCCTCACGGCTTCTCTGTGCTCAGGTGGCCGCCACGATGGACTGGAAGAGGACGTTGACCACCCAGGGGTTGAAGCTGATGAGCGACCCGCGGGTGCTGAAGCTGATGCAGGATGAGCGGTTCATGAGGCTGATGATGGCGGCCATGAGCGTGCCTGGGAAGGTGCAGAGCTTCACCGGTGAACAGAAGGATTTGCTCATTGAAACCATGGGTCTGGCGACGCGGCAGGAGGTGGAGGATCTCCGGAGGACGGTGAGAGCGCTGGAGGAGCAAGTCAGCGCGCTGCAGGAACTGCTGGGCCGCGTGTTGGAAACCTCGCCGAGGGAGGAGCCGAGAGAGGAGGCGAGCGAGGAGAAGGACGGCTGAGCCCGCTCAGGAGGAGCGACGGCGGCGGGCGAGGAGGCCGGCGAAAGCGAGGAGGGCGAGGGGTGCGGCGCCAGGGGCGGGGGAGCCAGCGGTACGGCAGCCGCAGCCACCGTCGGAGGCGGACTCCTCGGTGGCGGGGCTGGCGAGGTTGGGCTTTTTGCCTCCCGAGCCGGAGGAGCCTGCGGTTCCCGGGTCGGAGCCGCCGGAGCCCGGAGCAGAGCCGCCGGAGCCGCCTTCGCCTTCGGAGGGCATCTTTCCGGTGCCGGTGACCTTGAGGGATTGCTCGGGTTGGTCCGGGTCGTTGGAGTTGAAGAAGATCGTGGCCTCGACCTTACCGGCTTTCTTGGGGAGGAAGGTAATCTCGACCTTCTCTTCCTCGTCGGGCTCAAGGTCGAAGGAGGCTTTGGCGACCTTAAAATCGCCGGCCTGGGAGCTAAGAGTTTCGCCCACGGCGTTCATGGCGCCGAAGTTCTTGAGGGTGATGGTTTTGGTCTTCTGCTCACCGACAAGGACTTCTCCGAAGTCGATAGCACCCGCGGAGTTAAGAGCAGCAATGACGGTGAGGTCGGGGAGCTGGATGGTGAAGTTGGTGGGATTGAGGGTAATGGGGATGGTGCCTTCGAAGGGGAGGTCAGCACCCACGTCGATGGGCCATTTGAACTTGAGGGGGAAGCCGGCGACCTCGGTGACCTCGATGGTAGGAGCGAGGAAGGTTTTTCCGGAGTAGATGAGCCTGCCTTTGGCCTGGACGGTAGCGGAAACCTCACTACCGCCGGTGTAAGGGATGTTGGTGGATGGGTTGTTCTGGGTAATTGGAGCATCGCCTCCCTTGACGGAGATTTCATCGGTCTGCCAGGTGAAGACCACATCGGTGGTACCTGCATCGAGGCCGAGGGCGATCTTGACGTACTCGTCGATGTCGATACCGATGTCGCTGAGGCCGAAGGAGAAGATGGTGCCGTTGGTGGATTGACCAGGGCAGACGACGGGTGGGTCGAAGGCGAAAGGAGCGAACTTGCAGGAGCCGCTAGCGGAGGAGGAGAACTCCTTGACGGTACCGCTCTTGTCGAGAATGTCGAGGATCTGGGTGGGGTCGACGCTGAAGAACCACTTGTTGTTCAGGGCATCGATGAGAATGCTGAAGGTGGGGGTGAGTTTGTAGGTGAAACTGAAGGAACCGCCCTCCTTGGGAGGTTTGCGGGGGAAGAGCTGGAGGGAGTTGACTTGGGGCCAGTAGACATCCCATTGGTGCTGCATGGCGATGTCGAGCTTGCTGTCGTCCATCGCCACCTGGAGGCAAGCCCCAAGGGTGTTGCACTTGCTCGGGGGCTGCTGGCTGCAGGGGTAGTTCTTGGGGACGTCCTCGCAGTTGAGCCAACCGGTATTGAGCTTGTTGTCGAAAGGGATGTTGGCGGAAGTCTTGGAAACCGTTACCGGGTCGCTCTTGAAACAGCGGAAGGTGGGGTCGTTGGGGAACTCGCAGGGAGTCGAGCCGTCCGCGCGGGCCAGGGAGGTGGCGAAGAACAGCGTGGAGGCTAGGGAGGCAACATGGTGGGAGGAAAGCAGGCGCGGGGAACGGTTCATGGTGAGGTGGTCTCCTGGCGGCACAATGCGGACCGGAAGCGCGAAGAGGAAGAACGTCGGAGGGCGAGGAGGATGAGGAGCAAGGGGGCAAAGGCCCAGCGAGAGGAAGGAGCGGTAGTCGTGCGGCAACCGCAGCCGCCCTCCTGGGAGGCCTCTCCGTTGCGGGCTAGGGTTCCCGTGGAGGAGGCGTTGCTGCTTCCGGCGGTGCCATCCTTGGGGGGAGGTGGCTTGCTGGGAGTCGAAGTGGTAGGGGAATCGGGGTCGGGGGGCGGTGCGACGGCGTTGCCCTCAAGAGCGAACAGGAACTCGGGTTGGTCGGGATCGTTGGAGGTAACCCGGAGCTTCCCCTGGACCGATCCGAGCTTGGTGGGGGTGTAGCGGATGCGGATCTTCTTCTCTTGGCCGGGGCTGATCTCGGCGAAGGTATCCATAAGCTTGAAGGCGGGGTGATCGACCTCGGCGTCGAGGCGAGCGGTCGCCTCGCCGATATTGGAGAAGGGGATCTCGATGACCTGAAACTCACCGAGGGTGACTTCGCCGGCAGAAACCTGCTCCCATGCGGGGGCGCGGACATCCGGCAGAGGAACGTGGACGAGCTGATCGTCGAAGACCCACTGCTGCTCAGCGATCTTCACCTCGTACTCGAAGTCATAGACGGGTATCTTGAACTTCTTGGTAAGAATCTCGATGTAGAAGGTTGGGATCAGGTGGATGGTGCCGCCGTACTCGACACGTCCCTCGGGGTGAATGAGGTACTCGCCCCAAGCCCCCTGCTGCCAGGTATGGAGCGCCTGTTGGTCGGGGCCCGTAATGTCCTGATCGATCTGGCTGGTGACGGTGCCGTTGGTAGGGGTGATGACGATGCGGTCGGTGGTATAGCGGACCCCTAGCTCCCCCTGGACATCCAGCAGGATACCGCCGCCAATTCCCGGGATGGGGATGAGGGCGTCGGTGATGTCGACCGTAAAGAGGGTAAGCTTCGGGGTGTATCCGGTGGCGATGACACCGGGCTGCCAAGCCCAAGGGTCGAAGGCCCGGTAGCCATCCACGTGGAAATCGACCTTGGGCACGAAGGGGATATCCCCCTCCCAGCCGTAGTCCTTCCCGAGAACCTCGACCTGGAACTTCGCCTGAGCACCGATCATCAGCCCGTAGTCGAACTCGACCTTCCCTGTGCCTCGGAGTCCGAAGGGGTCAAGGGTGATCGCGCCGGGCCAGGTGGCGAACACTCCACCTTGCATCTCCACCTGAGTGTACGCGGGGAGTTTGACATAGAACCGCACTTGGAGCGCAGAACTGTCGGGGATCCAGCCAGTATCGAAGTCAAAGGCAATGGGGAGTTCGACCTTCTTCTTGTACGCCAAAGGAAGGGCTGCCATGCACCGCCATGGGTTGCCTTGTGCGCAAGGGAGGGCCACGATGGCGCCTGGTGTCCCCTTTCCTGCGAGCGGGTAGCCAGGGTTCCCTTCTCCTGTCGCACCAGCAGCTCCTGCGTCGCCAGCTGCCCCCGAAGCCCCCGCCCCACCGGCGGCCCCACCCGAACCATCCGCGAGGGCAAAGAGTGGAGAAGTGAGGATGAGCAAGAACCCTGCGACCGATGTCAGGGTGCGCAGCCAAGCCATGCGCAGCATGGTAGCGCACCGCAACCTCCCCTCGGAACCCCTCTTCCCAAGGCCCTTGTTTTAGGTAGGCCAGTGTGTGCGGAGCCTGCGGGATTGTGGGTTCCGATGGGGTTGCGGCTTTGCCGGGGAGGAGTAGACATGATAGCAAGAGGGGTCATGGAGCGCTCTTCCTCCCTCTCACGTCGGGGCTTGCTTGGTACGACGCTTAGCGTCGCTGCACTCTCTTCCTCCGCTGCTGCACAAGAGAAAAAGTCGGAGCAAAGCCGACCGGCGCTAGCTGCCTCCCCTCCTGAAGGATTCACCCCCTACAGCGCCCCCGGGAAGATCATCAAAGTGAGCAAAGGAGATTCACTCCAGGACAACAAGCTCTGGCCCAAGCCAGAGGTGGCGAAGCTGCTGCTGGACCGGGCGATGATAGAGTTTACGGGGGAGGCGGACGTGACCAAAGCCTTCGGCAAATTCATTCACAAGGAGGATAGGGTAGCCATCAAACTCAACGGGATTGCTGGGCAGAAGGGGCAGACGATGGCCACCAACAAGGAGCTGATCCTGCCGGTGGTGGATTACCTGCTGGCGCTAGGGGTGCCAGCGACGAACATTTGGATCTACGAGCAATATCCCACGTTTCTTGCGGGCACGAGGGTCAACGACAAGGTTCTTCCTGCAGGGGTGAAGTCTTATACGCACAACAACGGCACGACGACGATGGATGAGATCAAGGTGGAGGGGATCGGAACCAAATTTACCCGGTACCTTACGGAAGCGACTGCCGTGATCAACATCTCCACAATCAAAGATCACTCGATCTGCGGCTATACCGGGATGATGAAGAACATGACCCACGGATCCTGTATCAATCCCCATGATTTTCACGCACACAATGCAAGCCCGCAGATCGCACATCTCTACGCTCAGGACGTGATCAAGAGTCGGGTGAGGCTCAACATCAGCGATGGGTTCAAGGTGATGTACGAGGGAGGCCCCCTGGATCGACGCCCCGACTGCCGCATCCCCCACGATGCGGTCTACGTTTCCACCGACCCGGTGGCCATGGATGCCTATCATGCGCACCTGATCGACAAAATCCGCGTGGAGAAGAAGCTCAAGACCCTCAAGGATGCCAAGCGAGATCCATCGTATATTCGGGTAGCGGCCCAACTTGGCCTAGGCATTGCGGATCTCAACGCGATCCGGTTGCGAGAGATCTCGTTGTGAGGCCCTCGGGACGTGGCTCCCTACCGGCGCCTCGCCCCACTCCTGTGGGTGGCTTGCCACTCCCCTCCTCCCCTTCCTCCTCAACCTCCTAGCCCAGCCTCCATCACCCAGGCAACCCCCGGAGGCGATTCTCCACGTCCAGAACAGGCAGCCCTTGATCGGTTGGCACGCCAGCCCTGGGGGCTGCGGTCGGATCGCCGAGGTCGGGTGCTCATCCCCCTAGCGGACGCAGCTAACTGGCGCCGAGTACGCTTCCGGTTGATTCCGGCGCTGACCGGGTTCCGCTATGGCGACCAGCATCATGGGCTCGCTGCCCTCTTCGTCCGAGAAGCTCCTGCCCTGGCGCCAGGGCAAGACGCTAGCTCCGCCTGCCTCGCCGAATTCGAGCGCTGGGGTGAGCAGCAGGCCAAGCTCTTCGAGGTGGAGCTGGGGCAAGCTTCCGATCGAATCATCTCCTGGCGGGGGCACCCCATTCGTGTGCGGCAGCGGGAGGGGTCGGTTTTGTGGTGGTTCCGCCGTCGCCATTATGCGGGGGTCTACGCCTCGTTCCTGGCCTGGTCCGGGCGCTGCGCCACCCTGACCTACGCCTTTCCGACAGACGAGGCTGAGAAGGAAGCTCTCCAAGCAAGGGAGCGCTTCGCCGCAGAGGCCATGGGGCGCTTCTTTGCTAGCAGCACCCCCCCTTGATTTATCCGTGGATCGGTGAGCGATCGTCGGAGAGGTGAACGGGGGTAGCCAGGAACCCGAGGGCAAGCCCCATAGCTGCGAAGATCGCCGAAAGAATACCGAAGGCTGGGATTAGGTTGCGTCCAATGAGGGCTCCTGCAGAGATAGTACCAAGGATCTGACCAAGGCTGCCAAGGGATTGGCTGACACCGAGGGCAGCCCCCTGCTGCTCCGAGGGAACGCTGCGAGTAATCAGCGTGGTGAGGGCAGGACGAACGACGGAGGTACCAAACCCGCCTACAGCGACCACCACCAGGAGGAAGGAAAGTTGGTTGATCCAGCCGAGGGCTGCATGGCTGAACATGGTGAGCAGACCGAGGGTGGCAAGCTTCTCCTCCCCAAGGGCCCGAGCCAGCCTGCCGAGAAGCCCCCCCTGGATGATGGCGCCAATGAGACCCGAGAAGGCGAAGATGTAGCCGGTCTGTTCGACGTTGTAGTGGAAGCGACGCTCTAGAAAGAGAGGAATACCTCCGATGAGGGTCGTAAAGGAGAGAATATAGCAGAAGAACTGGAGCAGCCGAGCACGGGCTGTAGGGAGCCGAAGGAAGTGGCCGAACGAGAGGGACCGACGAGGCGTGGAGGGCGTCAGGGAGGGGGGGAGGTCGGGGAGAAAGAAGAAGGTCAGCGAGGCCGAGCACATCGAGAGCACCGCTGCCGCCAGCGCAGGGGCCGGATAGCCAAAGCGGTGGGCCATCACCCCAGCCAGGGGCGGTCCGATGAGGAAGCCCATGCCGAAAGCGATGCCGATGAGCCCAAAGGAACGGGTGCGGTTCTCTGGGGTGGTCACATCAGTGATGTAAGCCTGAGCAATGGTGAGGTTGCCAGCGGTGGCGCCGGCAATCAGACGACCCGCAAAGAGCATCCAGAGAGACTGGGCCCCGCCGAGGATGGCAAAGCCCACCAAAAGACCAAGCTGGCTGGCCAGCAACATGCGTTTGCGCCCCAGTTGGTCAGAGAGAGAGCCGAGGAGTGGCCCCGAGAGGAGCTGTACCGCCGCATAGCTTGCGTTGAGCAGTCCCACTTGAAGCGGCGTCGCCCCAAAGTGGAGCGCATAGTAGGGTAGCAGGGGGATCACCAGGGTAAACCCCAGCACATCGACGAAAATCGTCAGGAAGAGGGGGAGCAGCGGGGATGCCGTCACTCGCCCTCACCAAAAGAGATGAGAGAGAGGACTGCGGTGGGGGCGAGGCGCTCCCGGCCCTCAAGCCCGCGGATCTCCACCGCGAAGGCGAAGGCTGCCACATACCCTCCCTGACGCCGGATGAGCTCTGCGGCGGCGGCGGCTGTGCCCCCTGTTGCCAGCACGTCATCCACGATCACCACCGTGTCGCCTGCCTGGATCAGATCGGCCTGGATCTCCAGAGCCGTGCTGCCATATTCTAGGTCGTAAGATACCCTATCTAGCTCTCCAGGGAGCTTGCCTGGCTTGCGTAGGGGGACAAAGCAAGCATTGAGCCTTGCCGCGAGGGCGCCACCGAAGATGAAACCACGAGCCTCAACCCCGGCCACTACGTCGATGTGTTCGCCGATAAAGTGCTCGGCCATACCATCCAGGATCATGTGGAAGGCCCTTGGGTTGGCCAGCATGGGGGTGATGTCACGGAAAAGCACTCCGGGGCGGGGGAAGTCAGGTACAGCCCGGATGAGGGACCGCGGGCGCGCGCCGCGCCCGGGTGGCTGCCCGGGGGGGGCCGTCGATCCGCCGGGGGGCCTTCCTCCTCGGGGCGTGGGGGCACTGCGAGCAGGAGGGCGCGGAGGTTTCTTGGAGGAGCGTCCAGGAGGGGGCTGGTTCATGGCGAGGAAAAACCTTGAGCGACAGCTAGAGCGAGGGGAGCATCCGTGGTGTGGGTAAGGTCGAGGATCAAGGGGGTCAGACTGGCAAGGCCTTCTTCATGGGCCTCTGTGTCGCTCCCTGGAATATTTTCGTGGTGCTCGGGGGCACCGCCGATCCAGAGGTAGTCGCGGCCCTGCGGATCCTGGGCGTGGACGACCTGATCCGCATAGAGCCGTGAGCCTAGCACTGTCGAGCGGAGCGCCCAGGGGCCGGACCCCGGCGGAATGTTCAGGTTGAACAGCAGGGGCTTCCTTACCCCCGCCACTCCCCGAGCTACCTCCAGGAAGCGGTGCGCAACGCGCGACGCAAAGGCTGCCGCGGCGCACCGCTCCGCCCGGGATGCTGCTGAGCAGGCCAGCGCCGGGATTCCTCGAAGCGCGCCCTCTCGTGCTCCCCCTACGGTCCCAGAGTAGAAGACGTCAGCCCCCAAGTTCAGCCCGTGGTTGAGACCACTGACCACCAGGTCAGGCTTCCGTGGGAGCGGTTGCTTGGGGGAGTGGAGGCCGACATACACGCAATCCGCAGGAGTACCATCCAGCGCAAAGACCTCGTCTTCCACCTGCCGTAGCCGGAGCGGGCGGTGGAGCGTCAGGGCATGGCTGGTGGCACTCTGCTCACTCTCCGGGGCGACTACTACCACCTGTGCCCAGGTGCGAAGCTCGTCGCGGAGCGCCCGGAGGTTGGGGGCCAGGTAACCGTCGTCGTTGGTCAAGAGAACCAGAGGTCGTCCGTCCACAACGGCAGGGTGAACTCATCCTTGCTGAGGCAGCAAGCCTTGAGCTTCTCTCTCGGGCTTGTCATCTCCCCTCGCAGTGGCCCTGCGGAGCCGATCCAGGACGGCTTCCCACGCGGGACCACTCCCGGGCGCCTCGATCACAAGGGCGTCAAATCGCGCATCCAGTTCATGCAGAGCTGCATACAGCCCCCGAGCATAGCCTTCTGGGTCCGCAGGGAGCAAGAGCCCCTCCCCCCACGATAGGCTTACCCCCAACACCCCCACCCGAAGCCCATGCGCTGAGAGACGTGCTCGCTCTGCCTCGATCTGTTCCGGTAGCGCCAGCACCGCGATGGACCGTGGAGCATAGTGGCGCTCCAGAAGCCCTGGCGATCGCAGTGGTCCCCCTTCTGCCCCTCCCTCTCCCAGCCTCGGAGGGAAGGGAGGGAACGAGTAAGATGGCTTCAGTACAGCTTCGATAGCCTCACGAGAAATGCTCCCTGGGCGCAGTACCACGGGTACCTCCCCGGTGATGTCCAGCACCGTGGACTCAATGCCTATCGTGCAGGGCCCTCCATCCAGAATCAGCCCGATGCGGTTCCCCAAGGCAGTCTGCACGTGAGCTGCGGTTGTCGGTGATACCTCCGAGGATCGGTTAGCGCTGGGTGCGGCCACCGGCTTACCAAGGGCGGCGAGAAGCGCCCGGGCGACCGGGTGTGCCGGAGAGCGCAATGCCACCGTTGGCCCGCCTGCAGTTACCTCATCGGGAACTATCGTGGAACGAGGGAGTACCAGGGTCAGCGGCCCAGGCCAGAAGGCATTGGCCAGGTGCTGCGCCAGGGGGGGAATGGAGGTGACCAGCGGAGCCGCCTCGTCGAGGCCGAGGACATGTACGATGATCGGGTTGGAGGGAGGTCGCCCCTTGACCTCGAAGATGGTGCGGACCGCAGCAGGATTGAGGGCAAGAGCACCGAGCCCATAAACGGTTTCGGTAGGGAAAGCGGCCAGCTCCCCCCCAGCGAGAGCAGCAGTGACTTGGCGGATCCCCTCGTCGGTAGGGGCGAGGATGCGGGCCACGTTCAGCTCAGGCCTCCAGCAAGAGCTGGTCAGGGTCTTCCAGGAAACGGATCACCTCATAGGCGAAGGCAGCGCCGACGTGTCCGTCGATAAGACGATGATCGAAGCTGAGGGAGAGTAGCATCACCTCTCCGATGACGATCTGATCGCCACGAACCACTGGCTTACGCTTCATCTGGTGAACCCCCAGGATGCCTACCTCCGGGGTGTTGAGGATGGGTGTGGCGAACAGCCCCCCCTGCTGGCCCAGGGAGGTCACGGTGAAGGTGGAGCCTTGCAGATCCTCCACACGAACCTTCCCCGATTTCGTGGCTTCCCCCAGCCGCTGAATCTCCCGGGCCAAGTCCAGCAAGGAGCGACGATCACAGTCCTTGATGACAGGGACCATCAATCCTGCATCGGTCGAGGAAGCAATGCCCAAGTTGTAATACTTTCGCCGAACAATCTCACCAGTGGACTCATCAAAGGCGCTGTTCAGTTCAGGGTGCCGCTTGAGTGCAGCAACCACTGCCTTGAGGATGAAGGGCAAGAAGGTAAGCTTCACCCCTTGCTTCTCTGCGATAGGGCGCAGGCGGGTGCGAAGTTCCTTAAGAGCCGTGACGTCGCACTCCTCGACGAAGGTGAAGTGGGCCGCAGTTTGCTTCGAGCGAGCCATCTGTTCGAAGATCTTCTTGCGGACCCCTCGTAGCGGCTCCCTCTCTTCAAGAGCGGCTTGCGCCGGAGTAGGGGCTACGACCCGAATGGGCTCGCGCTGCAGAGGAAACCTGGAGAACGAAGCAGGAGGCTCCGAGGTGGGAGGGGGGGCAGGTGCAAGTGCGACCGCAGCGGCGCGCTTTACGTCTTCGTCGGTAATGCGTCCGTTGGGGCCGGTGGGGGTGACCTGGTGAAGATCCACAGAAAGATCTCGAGCGAGCTTGCGGGTCGCGGGGGTGGCCAGAGGGCGCTCGGAGGGGCCTGTGGAGGGCGTGGACGTCAGGGTCGTGGTAGGCGGCAGGGCAGGAGCGGGTGTGGGCCTGGCTCCGCCCATGCCAGGGAGGGTCTCTTTGATGTCACCGACAGCCGTGGCGGCGGGGCCGTCCTCCCTGGATGGGGAGGCGGGGTGCGGAGCCGGGGCCTGGGGTCTGGGGGCAGGTCTGGAGGGAGCATCGTGGTGGCTGTGAGCCTGAGGAGGAGGTGGTGCATCGCCGTCCGCGAGATCGAGGACGACCAGGTTGGCACCGACCTGGATGATATCCCCGACCTTACCGCCAAGTTCAACGATGACCCCCCCACGAGGAGACGTGATAGTGACGGTAGCCTTGTCAGTAAGGACGTCGACCAGGGGGGCGTCTGCCTGGATGGTGGCACCGACGGAGATCCCCTCGCACCAGCCGACGATTTCACCTTCGGTGACGCCCTCACCGATGTCAGGAAGCTTGAATTCCCAGCGTGCCATGGTTCCTCAGTAAGCGGCGGTAGAGAGAAGGGCTGGCAGGATACGATGGGCCAGAGGGAGGTAGTCGTTTTCAAGCGTGTAAGGGAAGGGGGTATCCCAGCCAGCAACGCGAACTGGCGGCGCTTGAAGGGAAAGGAAGGCGCGCTCAGTAACGAGGGCAACGATCTCGGCACCGAAGCCACAGCTACGAGGGGCCTCGTGGACCACCACCAGGCGCCCAGTCTTCTGAACGCTGCGCACCAGGGTTTCGATGTCGAGAGGCCAGAGGGTGCGTAGATCGATGACCTCGGCCTCGACGCCCTGGGCAGCGGCCTGCTGGGCGGCCTCCAACGCCTCGTAGACCATGGCCCCCCAGCTCACTACAGTGACAGACGAGCCGCAACGACGGATCGCGGCTTTGCCCAGATCGACAGTGTAGTCCCCTTCAGGGACTTCCCCCTTGGCAGCCCGGTAGACCCGCTTGGGTTCGAGGAAGATGACCGGGTCTGGATCACGAATGCTAGCGAGGAGCAGGCCCTTGGCATCGTAAGGAGTCGAGGGGCATACCACCTTGAGACCCGCAACGTGAATGAAGAGGGACTCCGGGGATTGAGAGTGGTAGAGCCCACCGCGGATGCCGCCGCCTACCGGCGTCCGGATCACCATCTTAGCTGCATACTCCCCGCCGGAGCGGTAACGAATCTTAGCCAGCTCAGACACGATCTGGTCGTACGCAGGGAAGATGAAGTCAGCAAACTGGATTTCGGCCACCGGGACCATCCCGTAGAGGGCCATACCGATAGCGGTACCAATGATACCGCCTTCGCTCAACGGTGTGTCGATCACTCGGTCCTCACCGAACTCCTGATGGAGCCCGTCGGTGACCCGGAAAACCCCGCCCACCTTACCCACGTCCTCACCTAGGATCACCACCCGGCGATCCCTGGCCATCTCTAGGCGTAGTGCCCCGTTGATGGCCTTCACCATGTTCACCTGTTCCATCGTTCTGGTCTCCCATAAGCCGCCCAGCAGCGCCTCACGCTGCTCGATCAAGTGCCAGGGCGGCCGTGCAAACGTGTCATCCAGCAGGGAGGCAACGGGGGGGGCTGCGGCCTCCTCGGCCCGAGCAAGCGCCTCCTGAATGTCTGCGTTAATCCGCTCCTCCAGGTCCCGCTGTGCCTGCTTGCTCCAAGCCCCCTGGCGCTCCAGGAACCGCCGCGCTCGGGCGATCGGATCAGCGCCGTCGCCCAAATGGAGTTCCAGGAGAGTCGGGCCATGCCCAGCGAGGGCTCGCTCGCGAGCATGAGCGGTGGCCGTAAGCACCGCCAGGGGATCAAGCCCGTCGCAGAGGACACCCTCAAGGCCATATGCGACCGCCTTCGCTGCAAGTGCCCCCCTCTCACCCCGGTTGCGCCCGAGGAAGATCGTAGCGGCGCGGAACACCCCGGCAAAGTTGAGCGCAGTATGGAAGTCGGCGGATTCTGCGGCGCTTTCCCGGAAGAAGGCAGCACTCACAAGGATGTCGCCCTGCATGCGAGCTGCCCAACCGCAGCCGGCGGCATGGACCAGGTGATTTCCCAGGAGCCCGGAGGACCCGACCACATTAACTGCACGAACCCCCTGGAGCCCTGGAAGAACCCGCCCCTTGGCTCTGTCACTAGCATTACCATATGCGCTGTCGATGCAGTGCTGGAGAGCGACCCCACGCCACAGCAAAACACCTAGATCTCCGTTCGCTGGAAAGAGCCAGTCCTCCGGACGCAGAGCAGCAGTGGCAGCCACGGTTGCAGCTTCCTCCCCCGGATGGGTCGCATAGAAAGCGATACGACCAAGCCGGTGTCGTTCCGCTAGAGCTATGTCGAGGGCTCTCGCTCGCACCATCGCTTCGTAAATGGGCCTCACGTGCTCGGTGGAGAGAGAAGGTTCGCTGTCGGGCAGGAGAACCCCCTCGGCGGTCAGAATCCTTAGCTCGTTCGGCGCAGCTAGCGCGCTCATTTCGGTCGTCGCCATGGTTGCTCTAGCCCCAGGGGCGACGGCAGCATAGTCTACCAGCTAGCTAAACAAAGCCCTTTCTGCTTCCCGGATCGCTTCCTGCACTGCATCGTCGCCGATCTGGAAACCTTGAGCAAGCCGCGTGAGTACCCCTCGCTCTATGTCATTGACACCACCGGAGACGTGGGCAAGGAGCGCAGCGATGCGAAGGATCTCCCGCTGGTGGACTTCCTTCTTCACGGTGCGCCCTACCATGGCGATACGGCGCTCTAGGCCGTCTTCTTTGAGAAGCTCGGTCAGATCGCTAACCAGCGCCTCAAGCTGGCGCTCATCGATCTGATCCTTGCAAGCTTCTAGGACCACCGACTGGAATGCCTTACGCTCGTTCTCATCAAAATCTCCATCCGCATTGGCTACGAGAAAAGCTGCCTCCACGACCGCTTCGAAGAGCACCGCAGCGTTGATATCAAAACCGGTGGGGAGCGTGATCTCCTCCTCGTCCGGCTTCGCGCCGTACGAGGAGGCTGCCGCTGCCAGGATGGAGTGACTGGACCCAGTCGGGGCATCGCTGGGGGGCAAGCTTAGGGATCTCGCCACCTTGGCGAGGAGAGATTCATCAACAACCGTCATAGCGAGGGGGGCTCCAGGCTTCGCAGGAGCGCAGCCTACGACAAAGGAGCCCGCCATGGTGTGTTTTTTCCATGCCCCCTGCTCCAGGGTTCACGGGGGAACCCGCCGGACCAGCCGCTCCGCGGGGAGCAGGCTGGCCCGCGCTGCCACGCTCTCCAGGAGAGATGCTGCTTCGTGGGCCGCCACCGACGCCATGCTGAGAGAGCCTTGCGCTTGAGCTGCCTGCGTCCGAGCTCGCTCCAGTCGCTCAGCCAAGAGCTGCTCTGCCCCCACGCCGTCCCCGGGTCGGAGTACGCTCCGCACAAAAACCTCCGCCGCTTTGTAGCTGGAGCGCACCAGCGGTCCGCTCGCGGCATAAAGGAAACCCATTCGTCGCGCTTCCTCGGCGTAGCTCTCGAAGGTCGCCGGAGGAACATACCTTGTTACCTCATGATGTTTCGGCGTAGGGCGGAGGTACTGCCCCAGAGTGACCACGTCGACCCCCGCACTCCTTAGATCCGCCAGAGTTTCCATCACCTCTTCGTCCGTTTCCCCTATACCGACCATCAGAGAAGATTTGGTGATGCGCTGCGGCGCTCGCTCTTTGGCGCGACGCAGCACTGCTAGGGATTGATCATAACTGCACCGGGCGTCACGTACTGAGCGAGTGATCCGCCGTACCACCTCAATGTTATGGGCAAATACGTCCGGGCCAGCGTCGATGACCGTATCTACGTACTCCCTGTGGCCCTGGAAATCGCCTACCAGCGCCTCAATCAGGATGTCCGGCCGGAGTTCGTGGAGCCGCCGGATGGTGCGACCAACATGCTCTGCGCCACCGTCCAGCAGGTCGTCTCGGTCGACCATCGTGAGTACCACATATTGGAGTTCCAAGCGGGCAATGGCCCGGGCAGTGTGTTCCGGCTCTCGGACGTCAACGGCTCCCCGGGGATTCCCAGTAGTGACTGCGCAGAATCGACAGCCTCGCGTGCAGGTATCCCCCAGCAGCATGATGGTGGCCGTACCCTCTCGCCAGCACTCGCCGACGTTGGGGCATCGAGCCTCCTCGCAGACTGTATGGAGATCCAGGGTGCGCAGCATATGCTTGAGCTTCTGGTGAGTTTCCCCACCGGGAGCACGCACACGCAGCCAGTCGGGCTTGGGGTCAAATCGCGTCACGGTCTACGAAATGTGGGCACAATCTCCCCTCCCCGGCAACCCCTTCCTGTTCTCATCAGGAAGGAGGATGATGCAGGAACTATCCTCTGATGATCCGAGAGAGAAAGGAGCGTTCTCCAAGGCTTGGGCAAGGGCAGGGATCTTGGCTAGGCTGCTGCGAATGACGGAGGGCTCAGAGAACATCATGGCCAAGAACCTGCCCAACCACCACATTCCAGTTCTGTTGAACCGTCTGCAAGACAAATACCCAAACGCACGCTACGAGCTGGATTGGACGACACCGCTGGAGATGCTGGTGGCGACAATCCTCGCAGCGCAGTGTACGGAGGCACGGGTCAACCAGGTAACAAAAAGGCTGTTCAAGAAGTATACGACGGCGAAGGACTACATGAACGCGGACACCGCGGAGCTGGAGCAGGATATCAAGGCGACAGAAACATACAAGCAGAAGGCAAAGGCGATCCAGGGGGCTTGTAGGGTGCTGGTGGAGCGCTTCAACGGGGATGTACCGCAGACCATGGAGGAGCTGCTGACGCTCCCCGGCGTGGCCCGCAAGACCGCCAACGTGGTGCTCAACAACGTATGGAACATCCCCTCGGGTATCATCGTCGATACCCATGTCAACCGCACCAGCCAACGAATGGGTTTGACCAAAAACAACAAGCCCGAAGCCATCGAGAAGGATCTGATGGCGCTGATACCGATAGAGCGCTGGACATTCTTTGGCCCAGCGATGGTGCTCCACGGTCGCTATACCTGCACCGCGAAGAACCCCAAGTGTGGCCAGTGCATGTTCAACGACATCTGCCCCAAGCTCAACCTGAATAACCCAAACCAGGGAGGTGAAGAGGAGCGCGAGGAGGAAGCTCCCAAAGCTGTGCCTCGGGCTCCTGCCAGGGCAACACCTAAGGTGGCCCCCACCGAACAGGTGACGCTGGACTTCACCCCGGAAGCTGCTAGCGGCCTGACATTGCCTACTTCATGGCAAGCCATCCTCGGCTCCGAGGTGAAACAGCCTTACTTCCTTAAGCTGATGCAATTCCTCGAACAGGAGCGGGCCACAAAGCAGATCTTCCCTCCCGAAAACGAAGTCTTCTCGGCCTTGGAGCTGACTCCTTACGAGAACGTTGGCGTGCTGCTCCTTGGACAAGACCCCTACCACGACGATGGGCAGGCTCATGGACTCTGCTTCTCCGTGAAGCCTGGCATTAAACCTCCGCCCTCGCTGGTCAACATGTACAAAGAGCTCAAGACCGATCTAGGGTGCAAGATCCCCAACAACGGCTATCTCGTCCCCTGGGCCCGACAAGGTATATTGATGCTCAATGCAGTGTTGACAGTTCAGGCCCATACGCCCAACTCCCATAAAGATCGAGGTTGGGAGCAGTTCACTGACGCCATCATTCGCAAGGTGAACGAGCGGCCCCATGTGGTCTTCCTTCTCTGGGGCTCCTATGCGCAGAAGAAGGCCAGGTTGATCGACGCCAAGAAGCATACCATCATCAACTGCGCCCACCCGTCGCCCCTGTCGGCCGCCAAATTCTTCGGTAGCAAACCGTTTTCCCGGACCAACGCGGCTCTCAAGGCCCACGGCCAGCCGGAGATCAACTGGCAGATCCCGGACCTCTAAGTTGGAGCAAGGGCTCTGCACCGATGAGTCTACCCCCCTCCGTACAGAGGGGCACTATAAGCCTGCTCTTATGGAGCTAGCCGGAAAAACCGTCGTCATCGTCGGAATGGGTCGTAGCGGGGTCGCAGCAGCCCGGGTGTGCTTGCAGCGAGGAGCACAAGTCCTGTGCAATGACGCTGCCCCACGGGAGCATCTCTCCTCCGCGGCCCTTACCCTGGAGGCCAACGGCGCCCGAATCATCGCGGGTGGACACAACGCTGTCGACTGGCGCGCAGTAGATCTGATCGTGATTTCTCCTGGCGTGCCCCTCTTCCCTGCACTGCTGGAAGCCGAGGCTGATGGCATCCCGGTGCTGGGTGAACTTGACTTTGCCTGGCAGCTCCTTGCCCCAGCCCCCCCCACGATAGCCATCGGAGGAACCAACGGCAAAAGCACGACTACCACCCTCGTCGGTGCCATGATGGAGGCCGCCGGGCGCCGAGCCTTTGTCGGAGGGAACCTTGGAATCCCTCTAGCCGAGGTAGTCCCTCCACCCGGAGCACCTTTCTCCTTCGATACGCTGGTCTTGGAGGTTTCCAGCTTCCAGTCCGAGCGCATGCCCGCGCTACACCCCCGCGCAGCGACCTTGCTCAACATCACCCCGGATCACCTGGATCGCTATGCCTCCTTCGATGACTACGCAAATGCGAAAGGTAACCTCCTACTCCGCATGGATGCAGGAGACACGATCATCATCCCCCACCATGATCCTGTCTGCACACGCCAAGCCCGCCGTGCTCGCCCTGGTGCTCGCATCGTGACCTTCGGACCTGAAGGAGATGTGCGCGTGGAGGCCCATGCCCTTGTCGATACCCTGTCCGGCGATGTGTACCCTCGCGATGAGATCCGGCTCCGGGGGGAGCACAACGTACTCAATGCTGCAGCCGCCATTGCACTCGCACGGGGAGCAGGTGTCGAGCATGGACCTATCCGGCAAGCGCTCCGTAATTTCGCTGGGTTGGCTCACCGGATCGCACTCGTTGCCGAGATCGATGGAGTTCGCTACTACGACGACTCGAAGGGGACGAATGTGGGGGCAGCGGTAGCAGCTTTGCGAGGGCTGACGGAGCCCAAGGCCGTGCTCTTGGCTGGAGGACGAGACAAGCAAGGGAGCTATGAGCCGCTGGTGGCAGCCCTCCAGGAGCGGGGCCGAGCCCTCGTGGTGTTGGGTGAGGCCGCCGACCGCATCGCCGAGGCTGCTGCAGGTGTAGTACCCATCCTCCGCGCCTCATCCATGGCTGAAGCAGTCGCACTAGCACGAGAGGCAGCAAGGCCAGGGGATGCGGTGTTGCTTTCGCCGGCCTGCTCCAGCTTCGATATGTTTCGTGATTACAAGGAGCGTGGTGATCGCTTCACCCAAGCCGTACTATCCCTCACGGGTACAGCATCCCCCGGTGAGCAATCATAACTGGCCTCGGCCGTCGCGCAGGTTGTTGCCGTATCCAGTAGGCCAGCGGAGGCAAGTGCATGCCTCACCCGAGCGCCGTCACCCCAAGAACTCAAGGCCGTGCCAGGGAACGCATTCTCGCAAGTGTAGTTGTTTCGGATGCGGTCTACCATCGCCAGGCGACTATCTTTTGTCCTACCCTCGGCGAGGTTAGACGAAGCCTGGCACGAGGCAACAATCAACGGATGACCTTCTACGAACGACTACGCAGGCTGCTGGAGTGGCGTGGGGAGCCCGGGATCCGGGTGCTTAGCCTCTACCTGGACATCGTGGGCCCCGGTGAGGAGCGGGCAATCTCCGCGGCAGAAACCCTCTGGGAAGAAGCAAAAGCGGCACTGGATGACGACACGTTCTTCGACCGAGTCGAGGAGATCCTCGACGAACTTCCCCAGGAGATCGTCGCAGCGCAGACAGAAGGATACGACGGGCTTGCGCTCTTCTTTTGCCCCAATCCCCCTCTGCGAGAAATCTTTCGGCTGCGTTTCGCTTTCGAGAACCAGATCGAGGTGAGCCACGAGCCACAGACCTGGCAGCTCGCCTACTACGAGGAGGAGTACGAGCAGGCGCTGGCAGTCTCCCTCGGGAGCACCCTAGAGGTAGCCGAAATTCATGTGGGAGACGTAGTAGCGCGTCACTTGGTCCGACCCAGCCATGGGCGTACACCCGAGCAGGAAGCTAGCACCGTCGTTCATCGACTTCTCCATGATAGTCCCGGTGCCCACCTGATTCTCCTGGGTTCCCCTGAGCACCGAGCTACCTTTGAGGATGTTCTGGAGCCTGAGCTCCGGGCCCGTATCATCGGAGTGAGCGATGAACCGCTGCTTGCCAGCGATCCAAGCTTTCTCCGGGCAATTCACCGAATCCAGCAGGCTTATGAGCGTCGCTCCGAGGCGGAAGGCGTCCGAGCGCTCCTCGCAGCCAGGGAGAACGAAACCACCGCCTCTATGATCGCCGCAGGGAGTGACGAGGTGGTGGCCGCTGTCAACCGAGGATCTGTCCGGAAGTTCTACATACTCCAGGGCTTCTCCGAGTGCGGCTGGCTTTGCGATGCATGCGATCGCATGGGGTTGCTTCCGGTACCACCGGCTTGCGTGGCCTGCGGTGCGTCAGTGGCGAAGGTCGAGCTGAGGCCCCATCTCATCCAGCACGCGCGGGCCTGTGGTGCCGAGATCGAAACCGTTCTGGAGAGCGAGGCGCTGGAAAATCTCGGAGGAGTTGCAGCGGAACTACACGGTAGCTCCCAGGTCTGAGTAGCTAAGATTCCCCTGCGATGGCACAACCGAAGGGAGGCCCGGGATGGAACTACGTGAAGGACAGGTGATCGAGGGGCTACGGGGTCGCTTCCAGATCCGACGACGCTGCGGTGAAGGCGGGTTCGGTCTGACCTTTGAGGGGGTCGATGCACAGGAGCGAGCCGTGGCGATCAAGCAGCTCCGCTTTGAGAAGCTACGGGACTGGAAGGCCCTAGAGCTGTTCGAGCGGGAAGGTAGGGTGCTTGAGCAGCTCTCTCATCCCAACATCCCCGCCTACATTGACTTCTTCGTTCACGACGGCCACCGACCCCTGCCACCGTCGCAGGCCGCTGCTGCGGTCAGTCCAGTTTCCTGGTTTCTGGTGCAGCAGTTCGTCCAGGGCCCCTCGCTCCAGCAGGTGATGGACGGCCACCGGCGCCTGGACGGCAGCCAGCTGACGACAATTCTAGACTCACTGCTTTCGACCCTGGACTACCTGCATCAGCTCAACCCTCCGGTGATCCACCGGGACATCAATCCTAAAAACATCGTCCTCTCCCCGGATGGCCGACCTTTCCTCGTCGATTTCGGTGCCATCCAGGATCGCCTTCGCTTCGAGAACCAGCAGGGCTCTACCTCCGTCGGGACGCTGGGCTACATGCCGCTGGAGCAGCTTCGCGGCGTAGCCCGCCCCTCATCAGACCTTTACGCACTGGGGATGACCATCTTGGCATTGGCCTCCGGACGATGCCCGGCGGAGATGCCTGTGGACGAGTCTACCGGCAAGGTTGTCATAGAGCAGGTGGCTCCAGAGCTCCCTCCGCAACTCCGTGCGGTCCTCGACCGGATGATCGAACCCATCGTCGGTCAGCGCATCGCTTCAGCAGCGGAGGCCCTCCGCCTGCTGCGAGAGCCTGTACCTACCCCTCGGCCCCACTCTGCCCCACCCCTCTTCGGGGCTCCCCCACAACCCCCTCCGTTCCAGACGTCAACACTTTGGGCCTCACCGTCGAAGATCCTGCTCATAATAGGGGTGGCCGTAAGTGCCCTGGTGTTCTCCGGAGGATTCGTCGCTTTCCTGACGTTCCGCCCTGTCAAAAGGCCCCCACGTATCCTCACGATTCCGGCAAAAGAACCAGCCTCGAACATCCCTCCCGATACTCCCACTATCCCCCTGATACCGACATTCCCTTCGCCCGAGAAGCCGTACCCCACAACGACCCAGAGCACTCCCGTTTCCCTCACTTGGAAAGCTCGCGTTACATCCTCCACGGACAAGGCACTGGCCCTGGGTTCCCCGTGTGAGGTGAAGCTTGATGTCATGGTGAACAACGACGAGTTCACCAACCCCGTCCTTCAAGCGCACTGTCGTGAGAAGGTGCTCTACGACAGCCGAGCACCGCTCAATGGTACCAGCATGAGCAGCTGGGAGATGAGCGAGAATCCGCTCTCAGGGAAGGTCGGGGCATTCTCCTACCAGCTCAGGTACTCCGACACCGGGCCGCGGACTGGCGAGCGCGCCCAAGCCGTACTGG
This sequence comes from Polyangiaceae bacterium, assembly GCA_025057345.1. Lineage (GTDB taxonomy): Bacteria > Myxococcota_A > Polyangia > Polyangiales > Polyangiaceae > JANWXX01. The sequence goes on from JANWXX010000004.1 coordinate 29,260, forward strand.
ATACGAGCGAACGTCAGGGGATCTTCTTCCGTGAGATGCTGCCTCTCTACCGGGTCACCCTCGCCGTGGACCCGGATAGTGCCAACCGGATGGGAGAGCCCTTCCTCAAGGAGAACCAGCCTCCCTTCCGCAAGGTTCTCCAGCGCAAGGGGAAGGTCGTCGAGGTAAGCGGCAAAAGCCCAGTGATGGTAGGAGCCCTCTGTCAGCTTATCCTCTCGCCTGCCAAGGCAATAGGTTCCACCTGCCGTGCTCAGCTCTTCTGCGGGGGCAAGACACTCTATGGGGCCCTGCCGAGCAATGGCTTTGCCCCATGCGAACTGGAGGACGGAGAGCCGGTTCGCTTCTTCGATCCGGGCAGCGACAAGCCCAACGGCGACCCGGAAACCCGACTAGACCTGAAGGCAGGGCAGGTGGAACTGAAGGATACCCGAGGTGGCAAATTCTCCATGAAAGTCAAGCTGTTATCCAGGAGACGAACGCCGACCGTCCTTGCGCTTCACCCGGAGCACGGCCACCTTGGTCGTATGATTGAAGGGGGCAGGATCCACGGGGGGGTTTCCCAGCTTGGTCATCGGGAAGCCGGTACAGTCCACAGGAACATGGAGCAGCTCCTCGACGCGCAGGTACCCGCTGGAGCTGAGGTTCTCAAGCATCTGGTAATACGCAGCTCCCGGAAGGAAGAGCGCGTTGTTGACCGCGACGAGGGCCCCGCCATCCCCCACCAGAGGCCTCGCCTTGTTGAGAACCCGGTGAGCCTCTCCCACCAGATCGACACGCCCCCAGGAGGTTGAGGAAAAGAACGGAGGGTCAACGATGACCACGTCGAACAAATCCTTTTGCTTTTTGAGACGCCCCACATGCTCAAAAAAATCAGCAACGACCATGGAGCCACGGGAGGGTTCAAAGCCGTTGAGTTGGCAAGAGCGTACAGCCACTTCCAGGAATGCCCGGTTGCGGTCGACCTGAACCACACGGGAGGCACCGCCTACCAGGGCCGCTACACCCAGGCTTCCGGTGTACGCGAAGGTATTGAGCACTGCCTTGCCCCGAGCATTCTCTAGGAGCCACCCCCGAAGCCCCCGGGTGTCCAGGTAGAAGCTTGTATCCTGGTTCAGGCGTAGATCCAGCGCATACCAGACACTGCTCTCTCGGATCCGATCTTCTAGGCCATGATGTTCCCCGAGGAGCAAACGCCCCTTACGCTCCTTAGCATCACGAGAAGTATGGATTTTCCACAGGGCAGAAGAAATCCACGGGAGGCGCTTCAAGACAAGGTCGAGAGCAGCACGAGCAAGTACCTCGTTGCCGCCATGCTTGCTGTAATCATGGAGGACAAGGGTACGACCAAAAAGCTCAACAGAGAGGGGCGGGAAGCCTTCGAGAAAGCCGTGAAACAGCCGCAAGGCGGCATGCTCTTGGGGTCCAGGGAAGAGGGAGGAGCGAGCGTCAAGGGCAGAGGAGAGGGTGGTGCGGAGCCTATCTATCGTCATCGATGAAGCAAGAAGGCGACGAGGCCGACGATAAGGAGATCGGCAACGACGACAAGGGGCATGTTGAGGGTGGGAGAGGAATCCTGTGCCCCGGCATTGGCAGAAAGCACCTTGTTCGAAGAGGGCGTGTAAACAGCTATCCTGTACTGCGATGCTCGACCTGGACGCCTTCCGCGGCTGCTACACAGCTTTCCTTCGACCAGACCGCATCCTTCTCACGGGGCACTCCCACCAGGCCTGGCCTAACGTCGTTCGAGAGGCACAGGCGCGCTACTTCGATGACAGCGCTGCATGGGTCGATGATAAGTGGAGCCAAGCGATCTTCCCCAAGGTAGAACGGGTTTCCCAAGAGATCCTGCGTCGCATGGGGTTTCCAGAGCAGGATGCATTGGCCTTCGGACGGAGCACCCACGAACTGATCTTTCGCTTGATGAGTTGCCTTCGCTGGTCCGAGCGACCCCGGGTCGTCACCACCACCAGCGAGTTCCATTCCCTCTACCGCCAGCTCTCTCGGCTCTCCGAGGAGGGGGTCGAGGTGGTATGGGTCGATGGTTGGCCTCGGACGTCTCTGGCAGAGCGGCTCCTCGACGCCATCACTCCTCGAACCGCGATGGTAGCCTTGTCCGGGGTGTTCTTCGAAGACGCCTTCGTCTTTCGCGAGATTGGGACTGTGCTGGAGAAAGCCGCCGCGGTGGGTGCCCTGCCGCTGGTGGATCTGTACCACAGCTTCAACGTCGTCCCTCTCGATCTAGGGCCTGCCGCAGCCCAAACCTTCGTTACCTCCGGCGGGTACAAATACGCTCAGTTCGGGGAAGGAATCTGCTGGCTCAGGGTGCCCCCCGGATGTACGTTGCGCCCCGCGTACACCGGCTGGTTCGCCGATTTCGCGGCCCTCTCTCAGGAACGCACCCCAGGCGTGGTTTCCTACGGGAGCGGTGCAGCGCGCTTCGCCGGCGCCACCTTCGACGCATCCGCTTTTTACCGCGCCGAGGCGGTGCTCAACCACTTCCACCGGTTCAGTTTGGGTGTCGAGGAGCTCCGGGCCATCTCCCTTCGGCAGACTGCGCTGCTGGCAGAGGCGCTGGCAGGGGCGGCGGATCTCGTTTCCCCCGCCGACCCGAAGATGCGCGGCGGGTTCCTCTCGCTGCGGGTCCGAGGTGCTGAGCGGGCTGTGCGGATGCTTCGAGAACGAGGTGTCTTCGTCGATGCCCGCGGCGATCTGCTCCGACTGGGCCCTGCACCGTACCTCACCGACGAGGAGCTTCGCCAGGGAGCAGCGATTGTAAGAGACGTCTTGCTTCGGATGGGTTGAGCACCAACGACGTCAGGGCAGCCGGGGGAGACCTCGCAAGATCTCAAGGGAGTCGCCTCGAGAAAGAGCCACATCCTGCACACCGTCCCCGTCAAAATCTCCGCAGGCGAGAGTCTTGATCCCACCCCGCGGAGCCAAGGTCGTATTGGACAGGGAGGAGAACCGGAAGGAATCGCTCTCTCGTTTCCCAAGGAACACCCTATCGAATGTGCTGACCACCATCGTCGGCGGGCTCCCTTCCGAAGGGAGGAGGCAGAACCCGGTGACCTGTTGAACAGCCTCCGGCAGCTCGACCTGGATTGGATTTGCCCAGTCGAGCACACCAGGATTCGTCTGTCGGATGATCCAGAGCGCACCGTTCGCAAAGAAAGGGTTCCCACTGAGGTAGGGGTTACGCACCCACCCAGGAATGTTGAGGAATATCGGGCTGTTA
>JANWXX010000500.1 GCA_025057345.1 Polyangiaceae bacterium
ATCGCCCACACGCTCCCTGCCACCCCTAGAAGCAGAACCCCAACCACCCACGCCCAGGCCCCTCGCCTCCCACGAACCTCCTTCTCTCGCACGCTCGGAGAAGACTCCACCGTTTGAGGCCCGGGAGAAGGCTCCAGAGCCAAAGAGGTTTCACGTGAAACCTTCTCCGAAACCTCGTCCACCCACCCAACAGCAGGGGGAACACGCAAATCTTCGTACACCAACACCGGCGGTGGTGGCTCACTCCTTCCCTTGTCCAGTGGCTCTCCAAAGTAGAGTGCCGCTCCAGGTGGATCTTCCACAGACACTTGCAAAGGAGTGCTGAGATAGAAGCGAACCTCCTCTCTCCTCTCCTCTCCCAGAACCCCATCCACATCCCCACCACTTGTCGACGTGGACGACCCCATGGACAAGACCAACTCGGCTTCCCGTGGAACCTCCACCGGCGCTTCTTCTTCCCCTATGGCCTCTACCGACATGGGCTCTGCCAAAGAGTTCTCCTCGGCTTGCGTCACCTCCTGCAGAGCACTCTCGAAGGGGCTCGGAGTAGAATCCGCGCGAAACCAGGAAGGTGCCACAGAGGGAGACGCAACCTCCAAGGGATCCGCCTCACCAAGAGGAGCAGAAACAACGGCCACGGGAAGATGGGGGGAAGGGAGCACCGCCGACGAGGAGGGAGACAAGGAGACTTTGAGACGCTGGAGTTCCTGCTCTACGGCAGAAGGGAGCAGATCCTCTCCTCCCATGCCTACAATCCGAACCACACCACCGTGGAGGATGGCATCGTTGAGCACATCCTCAAGCAGCCGAGCGGGGTAGCCTCCTTGCAGGAGCAAGACCTGGGGAGACACCCCCTTAGCAAGTTGGTTGAGGATCTCCCGGGAAACGGTTGGGCTGGCCTCCAGGTAGGGTTGGAGTGCTTCGAGGTTTAGCTCAACCCCTTGCACGTTCCTCGACCCAGTACCCAAGAGCAGCCGCTGAGCCGCGCGAATCTGGGCTATCGCGGGTCGAATCTGCTCGTGCAGCGAGCCCTCCAACCAGCTCCGCAGGGGAGCATCCGAGGGAGTCACCACAAAACGACCGGCACCTACCCCCAGCAGATGGAACAAAACCCCAGAGCCGTGCTCCCAATGGCCCTTGGAAGTGGTCCGAATGGCGCTTCGGGGAGCCCCCTCCCGCAGCTCAATTTCATACAAGTAAACTGCATCTCGAACACTCACTCGAGCATTGGGCTGAAGCCGAGCCACTTGGGTCAGCAGCGTGCAGACGGTAAGGTCATCCAAGCGCCCCCGCACCTCTCCTCCGACCTGAAGCCTACGCTCCACCCGAAGCCTGGGCCGGAGCACTTCGAAGACATGTTCCAGCACCACCGCAGCACTGGCCTCCTTCCGCAGGTATCCATCTGCGTTGGCTCCTAGTTCCCGCACACGCTGAAGCAGATCCTCCTTCCAAGAGAGCAGGATCACCGGTACATCCCTTAGCGCCATATCTCGCTTCAGGGCGCGGCACAGCGCAAAGCCATCCAGCCGGGGCATCAGAATGTCCGAGATCACCAGCTCTGGAGAGTGCTGCTGAGCCAGCTCCCAGGCGGTTTCGCCATCATGCGCCTCCAACACCGTAGCTCCGGCAGTCCGCAGCACTCCTGCCAAAAACCAAGTCACCGAAGGATCGTCATCCACCACCAGCACCGTCCGCCCCTCCAGGCGCTGGGGAGCCTCCCTCTCATCCCCCCGACGAGGGCCCACTCCTCGACTCTCCCCGGTCCAAGATGCTACCGCCACTGACCCTTCGGGCCCCAAGTGCTGAAAGCGCACTAGCCCCCCAGAACGCACCGTAGTCACCTCCCGAATCCGTACCAATGCGGACCAGAGCGCCGCCAGGATCTCGTGCCCATCCCCCAGCGGAACAGGGATCAACCGACCTTGATCCAGGGCCGCCTCGCACAGCCCCCGCCGGATCTCCTCTTGAAGCCGGACGACCAACTGCTCCAGGGTCACCTGCCCCAACGGCTCCGGGCGGGGAGGCCGATGAACCAACGACATCACCGACAAGCAAGCCTCCTGGAGTTGCCTGGGGGTGAACGGACGAGCCACCACACGTGCCACCCCCAACGCCACCCACCTCGCCGCCCGCTCTGAGGTAGAAAAAGACCCTACCGCTACCACAGGAACGGGCTCCGTCAACGGATCGCTTGCCAGCTTCTCTACCAGCTCCTGACTACCGGGAAGCTCGGTATCGAGAACCACTACATCAGGGGCAAGCGCGCGGGCCATCTCCAGGGCCCCTGGGGTAACCTCAATCCGCTCGCACTCCAGCATCCCCTCCCCAGGGCTGCTCATCTCCGGAAGCAACGCTTCCGCCAGAGAAGCAGGCCCCACTACCAGGGCCGAGGCTGGCCAGGGAAAGGCCACGGAATTCCTCTCTACCGAGGAAGGCGGGGGGGAAAGAGCTGCTTCTCCCCAAGCTAGGCCGACCAGAACATCCACCCCCCTTTGCAGAGCTGTCACCCGGGAGCGATCCAGAGCTCCCTCCTTGGTGGAGGATACCAGCACCTGTTCCAGCCGCAGCAACTCGTCTGCCAACGCATGGAATTTGAGCACCCGGGCTGCACTTCCCAGCGCGTGGAAGCGCCGCTTCAGGTCATCCCGGGTACGAATGGCCGAGGGATCATTTTCTAGTGCTTGCAACCCTTGCCTCAGTTCGCTCACCCTACGGCCAAGGTGCGCCACAAAATCAGCTCGGGCACCGCTAAGCGATCCTACCTCTCGTTCCCTTGGGCTGCTCGCCGGAACCATCGCCATAGCCAGGCCGGTAGCATAGCCCACCGACGAAACGGAATTTTCTTGCACCCCTCCCCTCCTCCTCTCCCGTAGAGCCCTACAGAGGTTTCACGTGAAACCTTTTCTTGCAGACCAGGGCGAGGACTCTTACCGGCCAGCCCGATCAAAGTCCCTCTCGTCCACCATCTTCATAAGGTTCGACCACCTGTTCGGGAGCAGCATGAAACCCCAGCATAGCCGAGTTACGAGAGGTCTTGGGGCGAAAGGAAGGGAAAGGCTCCGCTCATACGTCCGAGAGGGGAGGGATCGTAGAAGGCAAAGGAGGGTGACGGAGGGAGGTTTGTTGCGAAGTTCGGCTCGGGAGCCCTGCGCCAGTGTCAGTGCCATCACCATCACCTCCCATCAGCAACGGTGTATGGAGCAGCTCTTCCTCGCTCCCATCCTCCACGTCCTGATCTCTGGGTTCCGTGGAGTTCCCAGCCATCTTCCAAGCATCCTAGGGAGCATCGATGGACTCATAGTACGGCTACAAGGGCAGATCAGGGAAACTCCTCGATCCGACCGCGGGCCAACTCTAGTAGGAGTTACGCACCCAGGGCCAAGTGCCTGGGAACACT
>JANWXX010000501.1 GCA_025057345.1 Polyangiaceae bacterium
TACGAGCTGGAGCGATCTGATCCTAGCGAAGCTGGTGAACTCCCTGGACAATCGGCATGTCATCGCTCAAGGGGAGCACTGGCTAGCACAAACCGACCAGTGGATCGACGAAACTTGGGCGCGCTTCCGGTCCTACTGGCTGGCCGAGAGTGGACGCGCCATGTGGCCCAGGGTGGCACAACTTCTCCAACGGGGATCATTCTGTGTCCGTTGCGGAGCACCCATCAAGCCAGCAAACCCAACCAAACCCGAGTCCATCTCCTGCAGCGCCTGCAACACGGTTAACCAGTTCACTCCGGACCCGATCCTCACGACCTATTACACTGTCATGCCAGATCGCTATGCCGAGAGCGCTACCATCGAGAAGCGCATTGCCATCGATCGGTGGCGCCGGGAGGTGCAGCTCTACATCAAGCGCAACCACCATAGCTTGAGCAAAATCCTCGGGGGGACGGCAGATGAGCCGATCTCCTCCCTAGAACACTGGGAATCCTTGGAGCGCGATTACTGGAAGGCCTACGCTGCCGCTCAGGCCCACATCAAACCCTTCTCCGACGAGGAGCAAGCTCGCTTCGTCGAGGGGAAGATGAAGCTTTTTGCCAAGAGTCATCTGCACACCAATCCTCAGTGGCGTCGGCAGAAGGGAGTCAATGATCCTCAACCTGCATCTCCCCAAGAGCTCCTTGCTCCCATCGAAGGCGTCTCCATTGAGCTCTATGCGCAACTCTCGTCGAAGCAGGCCAGCCTGTCTCCCGCAGACTTCCAGAACTTGCTGGCCCAGCACCGCCTCGACTACGCCACCTTCGAGCGAGCCGCCCAGGGATGGCAGGCGCGGATGCGCGACGATGCGACCTTCACCGTCACCCAAGCCTACACTCGTGCTTTCACCTCAGCCCCATCTCCTCCAGGAGGCTCGGGTGGCGCCCTCGGTGCTCCTGCTGCACCTCCCCGAGAGATGTCTTTTGAGCTGTACTGCGAGATCCTAGGGGCACAAAACGCCTGGACTCGCCAGGGCAAAGACGTGAATGCGATGCTCAAGCAGGTCTTCAACCTCACGGCAGCCGAGTTCGCCACGGCAAGTGCCCCCTGGTCCAGTCGGATGATGACCGACCCGAGCCTGGCCATGCGGATGATGTCTCTCATGCAGCAAGGTGAGCAGAAGCACGCTCGGTGAGGATGCCATGGAACTCCGCACCATCGACACCGGAGGGCTGGTTCACTACGCCTACTTTGGAGGCCAAGGGCCTCGTACCATCGTGCTGGTTCACGGCCTTGGTGGCTCGCTCTGCAACTGGGCTGCCGCGGCCCCTCGTCTAACCCACCTGGGGCAGGTCATCGCCCTGGATCTTGCTGGCTTCGGCCGCAGCCCCTGGAGTCCTGGTGCTGCCCAGATCTCCTCCCAACGTGCCCTACTTGGCCGCTTTCTTAAGGCCATCTCACCTTATCCCGTCGTACTGGTTGGCAACTCCATGGGCGGAATGCTCACGATGCTCCAAGCCGCCCAGGAGCCTGCCACCGTAGCCGCACTGGTCCTCGTCTGCCCGGCATTGCTCCTGGCTCCTCTGAGAACCATGGAACGAGAGATCGCTGCCTTCTTCGCCCTGGGGGCCACTCCGGGGCTAGGAGAAGCTTTGGCACGACGTCGGCAGAGGCACATCCCTCCAGAAAAGGCAGTTTCCCAAATGCTCCGCCTTTGCGGGCTCGACCTTCGGACCATGGATCCTCATGTGCTCCACCTCCATCATGAACTTGCGCGCGAGCGCTACCGGATGCCCTGGGCCATCCCCGCCTTTCACGAGGCCTCCCGCTCCCTCCTTATGCGATTGATCTTCTGCTCGAGGGAAGTCCGTCAGGCCATGCGCGCGGTCCGAGCCCCAACCTTGCTGATGCAAGGCCTTACCGACCGGCTTGTGCCCGCGGTGACTACCCGCCGCGCACATCAGCTCTGTCCTGCCTGGACCCTCGACGAGCTACCTGGGCAGGGCCACACCCCGATGCTCCAGAACCCGGATCTCTTCGCCAGGCGCCTCACTTCCTGGTTCCAGACTATAGGTGCCTGAGTACTTCTGCCCCATGCGTACGCAAAGACGATGCTGTAACCGAGCAGACGTGGTTGGGATCCCGTGGTTCATGAGCCATTCGCAGGACATCCGCTGCTGCATCTTGAAGAGCTCTTGCATCTCCTTATCGCCCTCCCAGAAGGCTACAGCAGCCAGCGGGTTACCATTCCTGCAGTTCATCTCCTTCTCCCCGATCTCCTCCTTGCTGACGCACTCGATCCTAGCCCAAACCTGCCCTGGTGCGCAAGCCTGGGCAGCCTCCTCCCGGTTGTGCGCGATGAGGATCGCTGCGATGTAACCCTTGATGTTCCTCTTATTCGACACCGAGTAAGAGCGGCTCACACCGCCACTCACCACACTGTAGTTGCCACTCGCCTTAGCAGTAGCCTCAGTACCCGCAGCATACTCGCCTGCACCTTTCACCAGCGAGGCAACATATCCCCAGCCACATCCCTTTTGTTTGCAGCACTCCTGGTATTCAGCCGTGTCAAGGCGAGTGAGCTTGGATGAAGTGTCGACCTTATAGAGCAGGTGCGTAGCCTTGCCTACCTCCGCTCCAAAACCGTAGAGCGTCAGCAAGCCCCCCGTTTTAGCGGAGGTGCTAGTGTTGATGGCATTCTCGTAGTGATTCACCATCGGGGATTCTTTGGGAGTCGCTAGCTTGTCAGCGCATGGGTTTGGGGCGGATTGCTCCTCCAAGGTAAGCGACGTATCGGGGGGCCTAGCAAAAGTACGCCCCAGCAAAGCATCGTCATCACTGGGAACTGGGATGATCCAGAACGAAGGCCCCAAGGGGTTGTCCCGCTGGACATCATAGGCTGATCTCACCTGGCAACCTACACCGAACAAGCTAATCGACACACCTAGCCACATGACGAGAGAAGCAAGAGTGCAGGGAAAAGGATACTGGCGCATCAGGTTACCAGTATACCCTGAGCCCTAGCTCCTCATACGATAGCGACCCACGACTGTTCAGCTCCTGGCTACTGCTTGAAGAGCCATGGAGAGACCCGAGTTGGGCACCAGACCCAGGATGAGCACGAAGATGGCCGAGATCACCAAGGCTGCAGTGACGAGGCCCGAGCGCATGGGAGTAGCCACAGGGGCGCCGGGGGCAGGCTCGCGCATGTACATGTAGACCAGTACACGGAGGTAGTAGTAGGCACCGAGCACGCTATTGAGAAGTCCGAGAACAGCGAGGGTATAGTGCTCGGCAGCGATGGCGCCGCGAAAGACATAGAGCTTCGCAAAGAAGCCTGCGGAGGGGGGGATACCAGCTAGAGATAGGAGGACGAAGGACATGGCCATGG
>JANWXX010000502.1 GCA_025057345.1 Polyangiaceae bacterium
TCAGAGAGCACCTTGTCCTTGGATGTGGCCATCGGAGGGTAACAGCCCGACATTCCTCAACATTCCTGGGTGGGTGCTTAACCCCTAATCAAGATCACCACAGGAACCATGGCGATCTTCTCCCTGCAGGGGCATGGATACGGCTACTGGTTCTATTCGCACCTGAGCGGGCGCCTCCCGGTCCTTCGTACTCGGTTGACCCTGGGAGCAAGCCACGCATCCGAGCTTCTGTTTGAACGCGAACTTACCGTCGCCATGGCTGCCGTGGAACAACCTGTCATCCAGGATCAACTGACCCTCGTCGCAGAATGGTTCTCCGGAAAACATGACCTAGGCAATTTCATTTACGGCCTGTCTTATCATCCGGATCACTCCAGAATCTTCGTCCTTGGCCATAAAATCCCCACGAGCGGCCCCGAGTTTGGAGCGAACAAGATGGCCATCGTGGGCGAGGTAGGCTGGTTCTTCCATTGAGCCACGGGGATAACATCTCGAAGCGTCGTTCGCGAATCTCCCGGGGAACACCAAGGCGGAACCAGAGCAGCGCACCAGCGAGCAATGCTGCGTAGACAAGGCCTACCCGAGGCTGGGTCCAGGCGACGGCACCGAGGCAGAGCAGGGCACCGAGCAGGGCAACCACCGGGGTGATCGGGTAGCCCGGAGCGTGGAACGGACGGGGCAACCCCGGCTCGGTTCGTCGCAGGCGCAGCAGCGCCACCATGGACAGCACATAGAGGGTGAGTGCTCCATAGACCGATACAGTAATGATCTCCCCTGTGCGCCCGGAGAACAGCGCTAGTAGACCAATGGCCATGTTGCACAGCAGCGCCGCAGCAGGAGTTTGCCTTGACGACAAACGACCCAGCCAGCGAGGTGCATACCCTACACGACCGAACTCGAAGGTAGCCCGACCAGCCACCAGCAGGATCCCGTGGAACGAGGCCAGCAGGCCACAGAGCCCCACGCCCACCAGCAGATGATAGAGCGGATGACCCCGCCCCACCACAGCCGACAGCGCCAGTGGCAGCGGTGAGTCGGAAGGCTCGTGGCTCCCTGGAGGAAATACCACGGCTCGCCAACCGGCAATACCCACCGCACCGAAGAAGGTCAGCCCTGCCAGCAATACCAGCGTTGCCATGGCAGCTCCGAAGCCGCGGACCAGATCTCGCTGGGGATCCTTGGTTTCCTCCGCAGTGTTGGCTACTCCCTCAATGGCCAGATAAAACCAAATGGCGAAGGGAATGGATGCGAAGGCGCCACCCCAGCCCTTCGGAAGCGGCTCCCGGGAGAATGCCTCCCACGAGAACCGGGGGAGCGTCACCCCAGCGAACAGTAGCAGCTCTCCCACGGCGACCACCGTCACCAGCAGCTCCAAGGTAGCCGAGGCCTGCACCCCTCGCAGGTTCACTCCAGTAAAGACCAGGTATGCAACCGCTGCCATGGCCAGCGGAGGAATCGCCGGGAACAGAGTATGGAGATAGGCTCCAATCGCCGCTGCGATGGCCGGTGGTGCAAAGATAAACTCGATGCACTGCGCTGCCCCTGCCACCAGCCCTAGAGCTGGCCCTAGCGCCCGATTTACATACAGAAAAGCCCCCCCTGCCCTCGGCATTGCACAGGCCAGCTCCGCATAGCTCAACACGAACGCCACGTAGATCACCGACACTAGTGCAGTCGCTATTAGCATCCCGTACGGCCCCCCTTCGGGAAGCCCTAGGTTCCAGCCAAAGTACATCCCGGAGATGACGTACCCCACCCCCAGCGCCCACAGTAGCACCGGCCCCAGCGCCCGCTGGAACCCAGCTTCTTCCTGCATTCTCCCCCTGTACTCTAGCCTGGCCCCAAAACCCACTCCACGCCTTCCCGTGGCTCACCCCAGACAGAACCTATGTTCACTCTCAAGCCATCCCATACTCCCCTCCCCTGCCTCCATCTCCTGGATGAGAGCGCCCAAACTTCTGCAACAGTTGCTCCTAAGCGAGGAGGTCTCCTGACCTCGTTCCAGGTCCGAGGCCGCGAATCCTTGTACATGGACGAGACAACCCTGCTGGACCCCTCGAAGAATGTCCGAGGAGGCAATCCGGTTCTCTTCCCTTCCCCGGGCAAACTCCAGGAAGATCGGTGGTCACGCGGCATCCAGGGGGGCAGCTTGAAGCAGCACGGGTTCGCCAGGAACCTCCCCTGGTCGGTGATCCACCAAGGAACGGAGGGAGGTGCTTCCGTCACCCTGCGCTTGACCGCCAACGAGAGCACCCTGGCCAGCTACCCCTTTCACTTCGTAGCAGATTGTACCTACACGCTGCGGGGAGAAGTCCTGGAGATCCACATGATCTTCCACAACCGGGGGCAGGAAGCGATGCCCTTCGGTGTCGGGTTTCATCCCTACTTTGCAGTGCCTCAGGAGCAAAAGGGTCAGGTAAGCTTCGAGACTCAGGCGACGCGAGCCTTCGATAACATGCGCAAGGAGGAGATCCCCTACCAGCTGGATCTAAGCAGAGGCGAGACAGACCTACACTTGCTGGATCACGGTTCCACGAGCGCCGTCCTGCGCTGGCCAGGGGGCACCATCCGACTACAGGGCTCAGAAGAGTTCACCCACTGGGTTCTCTGGACGCTCCCAGAGCGCGACTTCGTCTGCCTCGAACCCTGGACTTGCCCCGGCAACGCCCTCAACACCGGCGACCGTCTCCTATGGCTCCCCCCTGGGGCAGAGCGGAAGCTAACATTGACGATGCGGTTCGAGCCAACATTACTTGATGGGAGGGGGCTCGACCGGAGCGATGGTCGTGACGCCAGCCCCAGAGAACTTGTAGTCGAAGGACTTGATCAGGCATCCGGTTCCGTCCGCAATCGCGATATCCAGCAGGTGACCCTCCCGAGAGAATCCGTAGACTCGGTCGCCCCATGCGGAGATTCCATACATATTACCGTAGTTCCCGTCGAGACCGTCGTTGCAGCCCTCTCGCCGGACGATCTGACCGCGTACCGATTTGGTCATCGGCCCTGGTGCTGCCTTGCCGAGCTTCTTCATGTCGATCTCGATCAGCGTATTGACCGGATTGCATCCACTGGTGCTAGGAGGATTGGGACAGTCACGCACCGTGGCGAACCCCAATGGCTCACCCTTTCCCTCAACGAACACGATGTCACCGGAGAGCTCCCAGCGCTTGCCCTTGTGGGTATAAAAATTCCCGTTACCGTCATTGACCGGTACATCCCCGAAGTGCCCCAGCAGCCGGAGCCCTCCCTGATCATCGATGGCCCACATCTCCCCGGCGGTGTTCCCGGCGACGAGCACCTCCTTCTCGGGATCGAGCACCCCCACGGGGGCGAAGGTCAACCCGTAGAACCGAACGTCC
>JANWXX010000503.1 GCA_025057345.1 Polyangiaceae bacterium
CCTTTACTCAAAGCGATGCGGAGATGGACGCATTGGCAATGATCCTAGAGAAGGGGAAGTCGAGCAGGCTCCATCGGCGGCTGGTGCGCGAACTCCAGATCGCCCAAGATGTCTCTGCCTACCAAGGCTCAATGCAGCTTGCGAGTGAGTTTGGCATCATCGTCACGCTGCGCAAAGGAAAGGATCCTGAGGAGGCCCTTAAGGTGGTGGATGAGGAGCTGGACAAGCTCAGGACCACACCGCCTACCGAAACCGAAGTGGAACGCGCTCGGGCCCAACTTCTCGCCCACCTTATCTTCGATCATGAGCGGGTTACTGCCCGTGCCAACCTACTCAACCATTACAACCAGTTTACCGGGGATCCTGGCTTCTTCGAGAAGGATGTGGCTCGCTACCAGGCTCTCAAAGCCACCGATCTCGTGAAGGCTGCAGCCTCCTTTCTTCCCTCCCATCGCCGGGTGATCACGATCGTTACTCCTACCTCTGGCGCCCCCCGCGCCGGTCGCCTCGTGGAGGTTCGCTGATGAGCCTGCTCCACCTCCTCTCCGTTGTCTTGGTGCTACTTCTGGTCGCTTGCGAGTCTACGCCGGCGGCCGTCCCACCCCAGGCTCCTCAACCTTCGACACCTGCCTCCTCAGCTCCGCCATCCTTGCTGCCACCTCCTGCGGAAACTCCGGATGCGGAGTTTCGCAAGCAGGCCCCCACACCAGGGCCTCCCATCGTGTTCAAGCCGCCACGCATCCACGAGGCGCGTCTCTCCAATGGCATCCGGGTGCTGCTGGTCGAGCAGCGTCAACTCCCCATCGTGGCGCTCCAAGTGGTCGCTACCCGCGGAGCTGCCCAGGGGCGTCCCGGGATCGGCTCCTTCACCGGAGCGATGCTTCTCGCAGGGACCAAGAAGCACTCTGCTACGGAGTTGAGTGATGCATGGGAGGGGCTCGGTGCCTCCCACTGGGCCAGCATCGATCACGATGGAGGGTACGTGGGGGTCCAAGTACTCTCCTCCAAACTCTCTGAGGCACTGGAGCTACTCGCTGAGGTCATCCGCGAGCCCACTTTCCCGAAAAATGAGCTCGAACTGGAACGTGCCCGGCGTCTGACCTTGCTTCAGCAGGAGCGGGACAACCCTGGGCGACTGCTTCAGCGTGCGGTCGATGAGACTCTCTACCCGCCAGGCCATCCATATGCCTCATCCCTGCTCGGCAACGAGGCTGCTGTAGAAAAGATCTCTACGAGAGATCTAGCGAACTTCCATCGGGCCCACTTCCAGCCGGATCGTCTTACCGTGGTAGCCGCAGGCGATTTCTCGAAAGATACTTTGGTAGATGCGTTGGAGCGAGCCTTGGGCAAGCTCCGGGGGAAAGCAGAGAAGGCCCGTGAAGTGCAGGCCCCCCCGCCGCTGAAGGATGCTCCGAACGTACTGATTCTGGATCGCCCTGGTGCGTCCCAGTCTCATGTGGCAGTGGCCCAGGTGGGGGTATCTCGCGCTACGGAGGATTTCGAGGCAATTTTGCTGATGAATACCATTTTGGGGGGCCAGTTCTCTAGTCGCCTCAACCTTAATCTGCGGGAAAAACACGGTTATACTTATGGTGTGGGGAGCAGTTTCACCATGCGCCAGGGGCCCGGCCCCTTCGCAGTGCATGGTGCCATAGTTCGAGAACATACTGCTGACGCCTTGCGGGAGATCTTGGCCGAGTTGGAGAGAATCCGCTCCCAGCTGGTCACCGAGGAAGAACTGGCAGATGCCAAAGCCTACCTAATCCGCAGGATTCCCTCATTCTTCGAGTCAGCGAATGGCATCGCCTCGACGCTCGCATCCATGGCGGTCTACGGGCTACCTCTGGACGAGTTTACCCGGCGTGCTGAGCGCCTGGAGCGAATTACCCGAGAAGATGTCCAACGGGTTGCCGGCAAGTACCTAATGCCAGAACGCTTCCGGGTCATTGTGGTGGGGGATGCAGAGGCGGTACGCCCCTCCCTTGATGCGTTGAAGCTGGGGAAGATCGAAGTGCGGAAACCTGCTGCCTCGAAGAAGAAGGAACCCTTGGGAAACAAGAGAAAGTAAAGGGGTCGGCTCCCCTGGAGGCAGAAACCCTCCTTCCGCCAGCACCGGCTGGAACACTGGCTCGCTGGGGGTTAGCAGATCATCGGCCCAGCTTGGGTGCATGCCAAGCTGGAGGGGTGGCAAGGGGGCTTCGACGAAGTTGCCATCGATATCCACGCGAGCTCTTGGTGGAGGGCCATGGATAAGGCCAAGGCGAGGACGCACTCCAGTTACCCCTGGGTAAGTCTGCTGGTCGTCGAGAGGGATGTCGTAGGTTAGAACGCTCCTCAATTGTCGTACCTGGGACTCGGAGAGCCCATTCGCTGTACAGTTAGGGCTCTGGTTGTAGTCCATGACATTGATGCCAAGCTGGTCTACGAGCACACCATTGGGCCCTGTGATCCGTTGTAGGAAGGACAGTGCACGCAGCCTCGGGTCGCCCGTCTGGATCCACTCGCCCTGAACGTTGCAGGCATAGCGACAGGTTGCTTGGTCCAGAATGCAGTTGCTGGGCTGTTCCGGGGAGAGATCCCAGTATTGCATGGGTTTCAGCAGGGATTCATCCTCAGCCCGCACGTCGTCTCGACGCAGGAAGAAGAGATGAGGAGGGCCTGGACGGTAGACGAATTCCCAGAATTCCTTGAAGCTAACCGGGCTACGGCGAGGGGGAATTTTGAGGGTTCCTGCTTCAAGATTGTAGCTCCCTTGGTAGTAGAGCCGGGGGCTGCCAAAGGTATGGGGTAGACCGAGGAAGTGGCCTATTTCGTGAGAAAAATTTGTATCCCTGTGGCGATTGATCTGGTGGGCATCGATGAGGATGGCCCGGCCTCGCCAGGGGTAGATTCCGTAGCCTCCCATGCTTACGGAGGTCACCCAGAAGGGAATTGCTTCCACCGGGCTGAAAAGGGTGGAGGCCCGGATCAGCCAGTCGCGCGGGGTCAGGGCCATCTCCGGGGGGAAGGCATCGCAAGGGAGGTAAGGGAGAGCCTGGCGGAGTTGAAAGCGCACCCGCCACCACGGGATTATCCCTCGGTGATTCAAGTCAATGAGGTCCGGCATTGCATACTTCTCTAGGCTGCCGAGGAAGAAAGAGATCCCAGCTCGGGCGAAGACCTGGTTTGCCTCGGCGATCCGAGCTTCCAGGTTGTCGAGCCGTAGCAGATCCGGGGCGCACTGGTTCACCCCACAGCGATCGTGGGGGGAGCAGGCAAGGGTTGGGTTGCAACGCTGACAAGCTCCCACCATCTGCACTACACGTACCGGGATGGCCCTTGGCGTGAGCGCTGCGGTGGTGATGTCCGCAGGAGT
>JANWXX010000504.1 GCA_025057345.1 Polyangiaceae bacterium
GAAGGCATATGGATCTGGAAGCACTCCGGAAGACACTCAGGGGGGTGAGTACCGTCCAGGGAGTAGGGCAGGTGAGGGCGGTGACAGGGCTAGCGCTGCGGGCGCTGTTGCCCGGGGCCCGGGTGGGGGAGGTGGTGGTGATACGCCGCGTCGGAGAGCCACTTCGAGGGGAGATTGTGGGCTTCGTGGGGGAAGAGGTTGTGGTGATGCCTCTGGGGGAACTGACCGGGGTAGGCCCCGATGATCCAGTAGAAACCACGGGTCACAGGCTGACGGTGCGGGCGTCCGACGGGCTGCTAGGTCGGGTGCTGGATGGGCTTGGTCAACCCATGGATGGCGGTCCTCTCCCGGAGGGGGTCGAGGTTCCCGTGGAGCGGGCGCCACCTTCGCCGCTCGCTCGCCGACCGATTGCTCGGCCTCTGGCCACCGGAGTGCGTGTGCTGGACGCGATGCTCACTCTGGGGGAAGGGCAGCGGGTGGGCCTCTTTGCTGGGAGCGGTGTGGGGAAATCGACGCTGCTGGGAGCGATTACCCGGGGTACCGAGGCGGAGGTGGTGGTGGTAGCGCTCGTGGGGGAGCGGGGCCGGGAAGTAGGGGAATTCTTGGAGCATGCGCTAGGGGTGGAGGGACGGCGCAAGAGCGTGGTGGTAGTGGCCACCAGCGATGCTCCGGCGCTGGAACGCCTCCGAGCTCCCCAGGTAGCCACCGCCCTAGCAGAGCACTTCCGGGATCAGGGGCGTCGGGTGTTGTTGCTAATCGACTCCATCACCCGCTATGCCCGGGCTCAGCGGGAGGTGGGACTGGCTGCTGGCGAGCCACCGGCTCGCCGCGGCTACCCACCCAGTGTTTTCGCTGTGCTTCCGCGGCTGTTGGAGCGCGCGGGCCAGAGCGACCGGGGCTCCATCACCGCCATCTACACAGTGCTTGTGGAGGGCGGCGACATGGAGGAGCCCATCGCCGATGAGGTACGCGGCATCCTCGATGGTCACATTGTATTGGACCGGGCCATTGCTGCTCGGGGGCGCTACCCGGCGGTGGACGTACCGGTTTCCCTCTCGCGGGTCATGGACTCCATCGTCTCGCCCCAGCATCGGGATGCTGCACGTAAGCTCCGGGCTCTCTTGGGTGCCTACGAGCAGAAGAGGGATCTTATCGCACTCGGCGCCTACGCCAAGGGCTCCGACCCCCTCGTGGACCAGGCCATCGTTCGTATGAGCTCCATTGAGGCGCTGTTGAGTCAGCGCCCTGAGGAGCAATCTACCTTCGAGCAAGCGACTACGGCTCTCTTCACGGCGGTCCGCTGACCCGTTCCGTAGGCTTCTGGCACGTGCCAGGACATCCTTAACACTCCTGCCGGAAGTTCTCACTGAGGGCTGGCGAGAGACCCTTCATCACAAGCACGTGTCACGCTCCAAGCTTCGATTTCTCAGCTGGTTCTCAACGACTTGTTTCTCCCATCTCGGCGGCCTTCTCGGGTGCAAGGCGCTCCGACCTTCTTTCGTATCTTGGATTTGTTGCTGGGGCGACGGCAGCGACGGTGGCTTCCAAGCAGAGCAGCGCTCGCAGCTTCAATAGCGTGGAGCCCTGCGAGGCGAGCTGTTGTTGGGCGACGAAGGCTTGACCGTGAGCGCCCCTCCAAGGGCAGCCTAGCGGATGGCCTTGACGCTGGGAGTCTTGGGGATGAACTCCCAAGTGGAGCCAGATTACAAGACGAGTTGCAGCTCTAGCACCTGGCTTCTGTTGCTGCTCACGTAAGAGGAAGTTGCATGACAAGATATGCTCGGAGCCTTTGAGGACACTGAGGAAGCGGAGAAACCCAGGCGGTGGACTTCGGAGAACTCCCCAAGTTGAACGTGCAGGAGAGATCAACCCTCGGCAGGGGTTTCCCGGGTTCTCCGAGGCCAGAGGGTCCATGGGAGCAAGGGCAGGAGTGCAGCAGCAGTAAAGAGGTAGAGCCAGGGCCCTGGGAGCAGATGGCGGCTTCCCTGCTCCAAGAAGAGCATAGTACCCACCAACAGATGCCAGGGGGCCATCGCCGCCAGCAGATGAGCCCAGCGGTCCCAGCCCTCCCGCTGGGAGCCCCTGCGAATCGCGACAAGCTGAACGCCCACCAGCACGGCGGCTCCAAGGAGGCCAATCCACTGCTCCATAGGGAAGGACGTGTGGTAGAGATAGGAAAGTATCGCTAGAGAGGCCGCTGCGGCCTTGAGCATCTCGGGGACGGCTAGCATCCAGAAAGAGGTACGCTGGGGTACACGACCCTGGAGCCGCCGGGCGAAGGTGATTGTGCTACCCATGAGCGGCACCCCAAAGTGGAGCAACGCTACAATCGCCTGCACCGGATGCTCTCCCAGTTCATGGAAGGCATTGCGTTGCTGGTACCAGGGGAGCAGTGCGCTGGTGAACAGGATCACCCACAGCAGCGACTGGACCAGCGCCGTATCCTGAGCCACTCGCTCGTTCACGACAATCTCCGAGATCGCCACCCGAGCGCCACCACGGCCGCCAGCCCCAGGAAAAACCCGGCCCCCACCGGCCAGTGCGCCCCGCGAAAACGTGCGGACAGAGGGATCTGATAGATACGCTGGGGAGGTGGTTGGGGAGATGCCTTGACACCGAGCGCCACCACGTCCTGGGCGATCCAGGCTGTAAGATCGCCCTTCCCCCGGGGAGCAAAGGCAAGATCTTTGGCGATCTGCGGGCGCTTGTACCCCTCTGGAGGGCCTCCCCATCGGCCAAGGCGAGGGTTAGTGCAGGTGATGGTCCCCTCCCAGGGATGCCGCAGGATGTAGCGCCCTTGGAAGGTATTGCTCGCGCCTGCAGAGAGCATCTGGGCGTCCTGGGTGTTTGGACCACCCCAGCGCTCGTTCCCACCGGCGATAGGCGGAGCCTTGCGGAACACCAGATCTTCCCCCAGATTCTCCCGACCGTAGCGGGTGTGGAGCCGGGTGACCGTGGCACTCCAGGAGGAGAAGGGCGAGGATCCTGAGGGCGAGGTGGAGCCGAGCACATCGCCGCCGAGGATCTTGAAATCAGACTCAGAAAGGGCAGGGCCCGGGCAGGGATCGCAGGTGGATGCACTCCAAGCGTACTCCGTGACGACCGCCCTTGGATTCTTCTCGACGGTAAGGTCAAAGAGCGTGGCGTAGAAGGCTTCGAATTCCTCCTTACCCCGAGCCGAGATCTCGAGATTGGTAGGGATGGTGACATTCGGGTAGTTGGCTACCTCGTAACGATCGCGGGCCAGGATGTGGACAATCAGATCCTGAGTGCCTGGCGAATTGAGCAGCCCGAGGCGTACTGGAAGAGAGAACCGCTCGTCATCGAAGTGGAAGCGGAGCGGAGAGAGCAT
>JANWXX010000505.1 GCA_025057345.1 Polyangiaceae bacterium
GAAACCCGAGGGGTGTGAGAGCAATGCAACCACCTTCCAGCGGGTGGATGCCTTTCTTGCGTGTCAAGGTTCTGTATGTCACGACTCCTGCTACAGTGCTGGTGGAGCAGGTGGGGCAGCGGGAAAAGGAACAGGGGGGAGTGGAGGGAACAGCGGGTGTACGGGAATTTTCGGTGGGGGATGTGGTACTTGCCTGGAGGCAAAGTGTTGTGAGGCGGTGGCGAAGTGCATGGCGAACAAAGTTTGCCACGAGTGTGCGGTGGATCATGATCCGGACGTCTGCCACAGCGATCCGGCAGGCCATTCGCTTTATCATGCCATGGGGGCCTGTGCGCAAAAGCATTGCAAGAAGGAGTGTTTTTGATGGTTTTCTGCAAAATCATGCGTAAATGGGCGAAACTTCTTGTGCTTGGGGGGATGCTTGAGGGATGCAGTTCCGCCGAGGAGGGGAGCAGCGCTCCTTTGAGCCCCCTTATCGCTGGTGCAACCGGGCAGGCAGGGCAAGATTCGAGCGGCAAAGGAGGAGAAGGAGGTAGCGGTGCGGGAGCTTCTGGGAATGGGATAGGACAAGGGGGAGAAGCAGGGCAAGGAGGAGAAGCAGGGGAGGCAGGAGCGAGTGGGCAATCCGGGGAGGGAGGAGCTGGAGGAGAAACCGGGGTCACCTGTGGGGAACCGCTGCCAGGGCCACCGCTGAAAGCAGGTTTGGTGGAGGACAATCCGAAGTACGAGGAGCAGGTCAAGAAGCTCGATCTTGCTCAGGTTCCGGAGGAAATCGATCTATCCGGGGAGGGGCCTGTCCAGCGGGCAGTGGTGGGGTACATGCTCGGGAAATCCGGGGCTCTGCTGAGTTTCTTGAAAAAGGAAGCGACAGGGCCTCTGGGGGAGGCCGTACTTTATGCATTGGTGAAGTCCAAAGGAAAGAAGTTGGATTTTCCCTTGCTTCGTCAAGGGCTCCATAGCCGATACGCCTGCGCGCGGGGGTTCCCGGCGACACTGGATGGGCTCAAGTCTCTTTATGGGGATTACAAGGGATGGCCAGCGGAGATCATTGACTCAGCCCCCAAGTGCGGCCAACGGCGTCTCTTTCGTCATGAGGAAGCGGGAGTCTTGGTGGCTGAAACCATGGACGGAGATATCGTTCGGGAAACAGAGGTACTCTGGACGAAGAATCGCGCCGATGGATCCATTGATTTTGCGGTCTACACCAGCACAGGCGAACTCTCCAATCGGAGCGAGTTTGCCACCCTGGGAGGGGGCAATTTGGTTGCTAGCGCCCCTTATACTTGCATGAGTTGTCACGTTGATACGGAAAGCTGGCGCTACAATGTCACCTTTCCCGTGGGCACGGGGGCCTGCGCCCAATAGCTCTCCCTGGGGGTGCAGCCGTCAGAGCTTGCCGCAAGCGGCGTAGCCAGGGAGGCTTTGGTTGTTGTCCGTGTTGCACTCATTCCAAGGTCCAGAAACCGTTACGGACACCTGCCCTTGGCCCTCCCCAAAGGTCACCTCCCCACCCGGGAGCGTGAGGGAGACGATCTCGGACTGCGCCGGGTAGAGCAGCAGCGTGGTCTGGGTGGTGCCAAGGAGCTTTCCTGAGCCAGGGTCACCCTCAAAGAAGCTGACGGTTCCGCCGGGAGGGAGCACGGACTGACCGATGTTCCGAACTACGGCCGTCAGGGTGAAGGGCTCCGGGGTACAACGCGAAGGACCGAGGGAGACGATGGCATCAGGAGCGGCAAATTCGCTTCCGGGCTGCTTATTCTGGCGGAAGTTGTTGAGGCCAGGCTGCTTCCAATTGGGTAGTTCCACTTTGGGAATGGAGCCATCCTCGTTGACGTTGGTGACGTGGTAACTGTGCTGGTTCCAGACGCGGCGGGTGCGCACCCAAGAGCCCGAGGCGCTGCTGAAGACGCGCACGCCAGAGTTGAGTACGGTGGAGCCTCCCTCTTTGCAGGTGTAGCTGGGAACCTGAGGGTTGGTGCCGTCGTTGTGGGAGTAGCTGTTGGAAACTACGACCAGATCAGCATTCCCGTCATTGTCAACGTCGGCAACAACGGGATAATCAAGGAGGGTACCGTTGGTGTTGCAAGTTTCGAACAGGACGTTGCCGGTGGCCCCATCGTAGATGTGCAAGCGGGAACTGTCGGCGTAGACCACCTCCACCTTCCCATCCCCGTCGAAGTCGAAGACCGCGGATCCCGTGGAGCCGTTGTCCTCGTCGGTGAATTTGGACCAAAGGGCCAGCGCATTGAGGGTAGAGGGGATGGCTGGATTGATCAGCTTCTTACCGTCGAGGGCTACGTAGCCTCGGAAAGCGACAAAGCCGAGATCGGGAGTTCCGTCGCCGTTGAAGTCACCAGCGGTCACGGGCCCCAGCCCGTAAGTCCAACTCCAGGGAGTGCCGGGGGTGAGCAGCACTTGGAAAGGAGCCCGAACCATCGTGAATTTTGCAGTTTGCTTGTTGTCGTAGCGCCAGATGGCAACCAGGTTGCTGTCGAAGAGCTGGGCGATTACTTCGGGGATGCCGTCTTTATCGAGGTCGACCACGCTAGGATACGCAAGGGAAACGGTTCCGCTTGCGATCTGGATACCGGTGTCGAGGAGCAACGAGCCATCCCCGCGGTAGGCCTCAAAAGCCGAGAGGACGTCGAGTTTCCCATCGCCATCCAAGTCCGCCACCGTCAGAGAACCCCGAGGGGGCTTCTGGTAAGCGAACAGGAGCCCTCCAGTCTTGCCGTTGAGGATGCCTCCCTCGACAATCACCTCGGGGATCCCATCCTGATCGAGGTCGGCAATCACGGGAAGGAAGCATGAGACCTTTTCGGTGCTCTTCCATGCCTGCGTCCCGTCTTGGCCTCGAATGGCGTACACATGGCCGTCGTTCCCACAGGCCACAATCTCGTTGCCCGGTTGTCCATCGATGTTCCCTCCGGCTAGCGCCGCGCCGCCCACAATGCTCTGGGAAAATACCCATTTCTCGACAAATTGGCCCTTGACGATGGCTAGCGCCCGGGTCGTTCCCTCTCCGTTCGGGGTCCACTTTCCTTCAGGGAACGAAGTGAAGATGAGCTCCGGGATGTCCTCGGCATCGATCTGGCCGTTGCAATTGTCGTCGTCGAGTTGGAGTACGATCGGGGTCATCATCACGTCTTGCTCGTAGGGGGGCGTCGTCTTGCCTCCCCAGGCGTACTTGACCACTGGGTCAAACTTTGTTAGGAGTTACGCACCCAGGGCCAAGTGCCTGGGAACACTGGGGTTTGCAAGAAAGGTCCGAACCGCCTCGCGCACAATCGACCTCTTCGTTTCATACCAGCTTACTTCCTCCTTCAACCGCCGCC
>JANWXX010000506.1 GCA_025057345.1 Polyangiaceae bacterium
CCTCGGCACCGATGCGACCACCATGAGTGCCGGCGCAGGGGCCCATGTCGATTAGGTAATCGGCAGCTAGGATCGCCTCCCGGTCGTGCTCGACCACCAGCACCGAATTCCCTGCATCCACGAGGCGGCGGAGCGCCGCCAGAAGCCGCTCGTTGTCCCGGGCGTGGAGACCTACCGAGGGCTCATCCAGCACATAGAGGACCCCGACAAGAGCGGCACCGATCTGGGTAGCCAAGCGGATCCTCTGGCCCTCGCCGCCACTCAGTGTGTTGGTGGAGCGATCCAGGGTCAGGTAGTCGAGCCCCACGTCGATCAGGAAACCCAGCCGGGCAATCACTGCGCGGAGCAGCGGCTCGGCGATAGCGCGATTGCGGGGCGTGCGCCAGGTACCAGACGACTCAAGGTTTTGTAGGAATTCTCGGAGCTTCCGTAGGCTCAACCCACTGAGATCGGCCAGGTTGCTCCCGTTCAGCTTGACTGCCAGTGCCTCGGGTCGTAGCCGCTTGCCGTGACAAGCATCACAGACCCGGGTGACACAGAAGCGCCAAAGGTCGTCGGCCCCTACAGCTCCCAGTTCCTCTCCTTCCTCTTCCTCTCCTTCCAGCGCCCCTTGCTCAAGTAGCCGGGTCAACCTAGGAAGTACCCCTTCGTAACCTTCCTCCTTACGGCCCTTGGCCTCCATGCCGTAAAGCAGTGCATGACGTTGGGCCTCTGGAAGTTTGTGGAATGGAAGTGCAGGGTCGACCCCCAACACTTCTACCGCCCGGGTCAGTTCGGTAGCAAAGGCCACGGATCCCCGGCGCCCCCAACTAGCGATGGCACCATCTCGTAGGCTGCGAAAAGGATCTGGAACACACCGATCCGGATCGACAACGACCCTCTCCCCAAGCCCACCGCAGGCAGGGCAGGCACCATGGGGGCCATTGAAAGAGAAAAGCCGAGGTTCCAGCGGAGGCAGGGAAACACCGCACACAATGCAAGCAAAGCGCTCGCTCAGCACCTGGGGCTCCTGACCGTCGCACCGGTCCAGCAACAGGGAGCCATCGCCAAGCTTGAGGGCTAGCTCCACCGAGTCGGTGAGGCGTCCGCGGACGCTGTCCTTGAGGACAAGGCGGTCGATCATTACGTCGAGGTCGTGAGATTTCTGTCGATCGAGCACTAGGTCATCCCCCAGTTCGACCAGCTGACCGTCGACACGAGCACGAACGAAGCCCTCGCGACGAAGTCGATCCAGCTCCAGTTTGAGTTCGCCCTTGCGGCGACGAGCAATGGGAGCAAAGAGAACGACCCGCGCACCCTCACCCACTTCCAAGATGGTATCCACGATCTGTTGCACCGTCTGTGCCTGAATCGGTAGGCCACACTTCGGACAGTGAGGTTCACCGACCCGTGCAAAGAGGAGCCGCAGGTAGTCAGCAATTTCGGTGACGGTACCTACAGTGGAGCGTGGGCTCTTACCGATAGCCTTCTGATCGATGGCGATCGCTGGAGAGAGCCCCTCGATCGCCTCAACGTCCGGTTTGGTAAGCTGCTCCAGGAACTGTCTTGCATAAGCGCTCAAGCTCTCAACGTAGCGCCGTTGGCCCTCAGCATAGATGGTATCGAAGGCTAGCGACGACTTCCCTGAACCGCTGGGGCCTGTGATTACCACAAGCTTGTTCCTCGGGATGCGGCAGCTCACGTTCTTCAAATTGTGCTGTTTCGCCCCTTTGACCGTCAGATATTCGCCCACAGCTCACCTCATCCTTGCGAAGAAGGTGGACCTTAACACTACTGCCAGACGTTCGTGAAACCCCATGGTTCAGGCCGCTTGGTCGAGGGATGGGTCTTGGAGGGCCTCCTCTTGCAGCCCCCCGTCTTCTTGACCAGCGCGCGGAGCACGTCTTCTCCCTATCGTTTCGCTCCCTGGAGTAGGGTCAACCTCACCGTCCCGTGAGCGCCCATGCCCAGCATTGCCTGGCGGACGGATACGACGCTAGGGGCCTTGAGGATGAACCAGGTGAGTTTCGTGTGTCTCACTTACCTACCGCCCAATATGAGTCGAACAGTCTTGCATTTCTGTTCAAACCCTGATCTTTCGGGGGTATGGCTGAGCCACTTCCGAAGACCTTGAGGCAACGCATCGTCGATGCGTACGAGCGTGGTGATAGCGGGTACGAGACAGTTACCGAAAAGTTCCGTGTATCCGTTTCCAGCGTGCGGCGCTTGGTGACCCTGTACCGCGAACGGGGCCACCTCGAACCAGACAAGAAGGCTGGCGGAACTCGCTCTAACATCTCGCTCCAGTTGGAGGCCATCCTCGCCCAGTACCCCGACGCGAATGCAGTTGAGCTGACCGCGGCGTACCACCGCGGTCGTCGAGGCAAGGACCGGCGACACGTTTCCAGCATCAAGCGCGCCATGTACCGCGGCGGGCACGTCGTGAAAAAACGGCTGAGGCCACTTGGGCAACTGCGTCCCGATGTGGCAGTAAAGCGCGATGCCTTTTTGCGGCGGATGCATCGGCCCAAAGACTCGTCTTCGTCGACGAGTCTGGATTCAATCCGTCGATGACCCGCAGCCACATCCGGGGGAAGAAAGGCTTAGATCCTCCTTGGCACGATGTTTACCAGCACCAACAAGACCCGCTTCGTCTCCTGGCTCATCAGAGTCCGAGGGCAGCCCACGCATCGTAGTCACTAGGAACCCCTCGCAGCGCGATGCAAGTGTTCACCGCAGAAGACCCGCCTACCACCTTGCCCCGAGGGTAGGGGCAACCTCACCTGCTGGGTGGTAGGCCAGTAGCGATAGCGTTCGTTCAGCACCACCCAGACCTCGCCTCGCCGCTCTACATGCCAGACTGGCTGGTGGTACCTCCCGAATGCCCCAACCTGGCACTTGGTAGCGAAGTCAACGCATCACCCAATGCCCCACAGGATGAAACGCATCCGGGAGCTTGCTTTTCGGGAGTTGTTCCCAGGCTAGCCACGCAATCTCTTGGGGAGTCATGGTTCGCGCAGGGTGCCACAAAGCGCCAGGAGGGTGACCCGAAGTGCGATGGGACTAAAGGTATGCTAGAGTAGGAGATTCATGAAAGTTCTTTGCCACGCCTGCGGTGCTAGCTTCCTCGCCCCGGATGAAAAGATTCGAGGTCGTGTGATCAAGTATCGCTGCCGGAAGTGTAACACCGTGCTCACCGCAGACGGCACCGGGCTTGGTCCACCCTCCGCTTCGACGCCGCCCCCCGCCTCCCTTTCAACCCTACCTCCTATCCCATTTCCAACCTCGCCTCCTCCTCCACTTGCAGCGAAACCTAGCGCCTTGAGCCAGGACGCATCTTTGGATCT
>JANWXX010000507.1 GCA_025057345.1 Polyangiaceae bacterium
CTGGGGGGGGGGGCCGGGCGGCGCGGGGGGGGGTGGGGGGGGGGGTGCGGGTGGGCGGGCGGCGCGGGGGGGGGGGGGGGCTGGGGGTGGTGCACCTGGGGGCTCTGGCGGGTCGGGAGGAGGCGGAGGAGGAGCTGGAGGGGCAAGTCCAGGCAGCGGCAGCGGTGGGGTTGGGGGCAAGGCAGGAGCTGGAGGAGCCAGCGAAGGCGGGGCAGGTGGCGATAGCGGCGGAAGCGCAGGGGGCGGTGGAGGTGACAGCTGTGTCGAGATCGCCATGAAGCCCGCGATGCCGTGGCAGATGCCCCCAAACGAGGTGGATCGCTACGTGTGTTTCGGGTTCGACGTGCCAACGACGGTGGAGAAACGGCAGTTGATCCGGGTAACGCCTCTGATTGACAACGACACGATCGTCCACCACATGCTGCTGCTGTCGGCGCCGAACTCCCAGCCAACCCAACCTGCATCGTGCGCAGCCCTGCCCCCCTTGGACTGGCGCTTGCTTTATGCCTGGGCCCCCGGGGTACCTCCCTTGGAGCTGCCCACGGAAGCAGGCTATCCGGTGGAGGGTGGAGAGACAATGCACCTAGTTCTCCAGATGCATTACAGCAACCTAAAGCAGTTGGCGGGACAGAAGGATAGCAGCGGGGTTTCCCTGTGCATGGCGGGGCAGCTTCGGCCCTTCGACGCAGACATTCTGGCTTTCGGGTCCGTCAACTTCTCGCTGGGACCACACCAAACCACCAAGCTCCGGTGCATCTCGGACGTGCCGACCAACAGCAAGATGACCTTCTTCCAGGCATGGCCCCACATGCATACCTTGGGGGTAGCCTTCGATAGTCGGCTGAAGCGAACTAGCGGAGCCGAAGAGGTGCTAGCCTCCACGGACAACTACAACTTTTATGATCAGGTCACCTACCCGGTAAACGTGGTGGCCGAGGCGGGGGACAAAGTGGTCACCACCTGCGTTTGGAACAATCCGACCAGCGAGATTATCCCCTTTGGTGAAGCAACCTCCGAAGAGATGTGCTTCAACTTTCTTTCCTATTACCCCAGAAACCCCGATCTAAACTGGATCTTCCCCTCCTTTTTGGCAGACTGTAAGGTCATCCCCTGAAGCTCAGGGCTCGTCGAGGCCCTGCCCCCCAGGGGGATCGACTACGGAAGGGAGAGGAGGAGAGGAAGACAAGCCGGTGGGTTGAGGTTTGGCGGGAGGAGATCGCTGAAGTACGGGGATGGCAGCCACCTCGTGGGCACTTTGGGGGAAGGGGGTTTCACTGGAAGAACCACCGCAGCCACCCACTGCTGTCAGCAGCAGGAGCTCTAGCAGAGGGAGGGACAACCAGCTAGAAGCACGCATCGGAGGCCAGGTAGGGAGAATCTTCTTGTGCCACGAGTTCTATGGGGGCACAAGCGGAGGGCTGGTTGGGGCCGAGGTAGTCATGAAGATCCTGGTCTGTCGCTGCGAGGATGTCACGCTCCACGAACTAGACGAGGCGATTGCTCGGGGACACGACGACCTGGAGTCGCTCAAACGGTACACAGGCTTTGGCACCGGATGGTGCCAGGGGAAGGCCTGCCTGGCGCTGTGCGCGGCACGCCTGGAAGCCCATAGGGGGCAGGTGATCACCCCCTTCACAGCGCGTCCTCCCTACCATCCAATCCCTCTGGCAACTCTAGCGGCGCTCCCGGAGCTACCGGAGGTGCACCCTGACCCTATCGGGGGTCGTCGTGCCGGATAAACAGCTCAGACTACGTTCCCTGAGCCACGAAAGAACGGGTGATTTTAGAGAATTCCGTAGCTCGTTGTTGTCCGAAACGCCGCCGTCCCGTAACCTTCGACAGAGGCATTGGGCATGCGGACGCTAGGCGAGATCAAGCCAGGCCAGACCATAGGGCGCTACGAGTTCCTGATCCCTATCGCAGAGGGAGGAATGGCGTCAGTCTGGGCTGCTCGCATGAAGGGGACGCGAGGGTTCCAGAAAACACTCGCCGTCAAAATGATGCTCTCGTCACTGAGCGACAACCCTCAGTTTGAACAGATGTTCTTGGATGAGGCTCGGATCGCGTCCCGCATCCACCACCCGAACGTTGTTGAAATCTTCGATTTGGGTGAGGAGAACGACGTGCTTTTCATCGCCATGGAGTACATCGACGGCGAGCCGTTGAGCACGATCTTCCGCACCGCACAGAAGAAGCAAGGGATGCCAATCCATGTGGCACTACGGATCATCTCCGATGCTTGTGCTGGGCTTCATGCGGCCCACGAGTTGGCTGATGAATCCGGCTCCCCCCTGGGCCTCGTGCATCGAGATGTAAGCCCACAAAATATCCTGGTCAGTTACGACGGCGCGGTGAAAATCGTCGATTTCGGTGTGGCGCTGGCCGAAGGTCGCAGCTCGGATAAGACATCCGCCGGCACCGTCAAGGGTAAGGCACCGTACATGTCACCGGAGCAAGCTCTTGGCAAGGCCATCGACCGTCGCACCGACATCTTCGCCCTGGGGATTGTCCTCTATCATTTGACCACGGGGCGTCACCCCTTTCGTGCGGACAACGACATCCTCACGCTTCACAACATCATCGAGAACGATCCGCCTCGTCCCTCCTCTTTCATTCCTACCTACCCCAAACCCCTCGAATCCGTGGTGCTCAAGGCTCTGGAGAAGAACCCAGACAAGCGCTTTCAGACCATGGAAGAGTTCGAGGTCGCCCTTGAGCGCGCAGTGCCGCCCACTCAAGCTCGTACTCGCTCCTCCGACGTGGCTCGATTTGTCCGAGAAACCGTAGGAGAGCGGGGAGAGAAGCGTCGCGATGCCCTACGCAACGCAGTACGCCTCGCCGACGAACGCCTCCAGAACGAGCTGGACACCGCCAAACTAGTCGCCCGCCCCATGGCCGAGATTGGCCTCACGGCTCCTACCGGGATTGTCCCCCTCTCGATTCGAAGCAACCTCCATCCGAATGTCATTGAGCGGACGAGCATGTCCCGGGTGGTGACTGCTCCTACCGCCGCACTCCCCTCGTTTCCCATCGGGGATCTTGGGCCCGTTAGCGAGAACCCTTCCAGTTCTTTGAGCGCGACCTCCGCGATTGGGATGGTGGCCAGTACGCCCCCGCCTCCCCCCTCGGCGGCGATCCCCCTGACCCGTCCTGCCCCTTCTAGCAAGCTCCCCCTGATCCTTGGGGCTGCAGCCATTGCTCTTGTCGCCGGTGGTGTCGCCTTGTTCGCCTCTTCCTCCCAAACTACTCCTACGTCCCTCCCCACCCCACTGACCGCCCTCCCTGCTACTTCGACAACTGCATCCGCCCTTGCGGAACCT
>JANWXX010000508.1 GCA_025057345.1 Polyangiaceae bacterium
GTATTCGGCGGCAGAGATCGACAAGTTCTTGGCTGCCCAGGAGGACGGAAGCATCCCTGTGGAATTCCAGGATGCGATCCCGCCGACGGACGCCGTAGGCCACGGGACGCATGTGGCGGGAATCGCCGCCGGAAACGGGAATGGGAGCCCGGACAAGAAGTACGCGGGGGTCGCGCCGGAGGCTACCCTGGTCGCAGTTCGTGTCACC
The DNA here is from genome assembly GCA_025057345.1 of Polyangiaceae bacterium. Lineage (GTDB taxonomy): Bacteria > Myxococcota_A > Polyangia > Polyangiales > Polyangiaceae > JANWXX01. Next base: position 209 of record JANWXX010000508.1, read on the forward strand.
CGCAGCGCCGGAGGGCAGTCGGTCACCGACGCGGATCTGCTGAATGCCGTGCGCTTCGTCTTTGACCGGGCGGAGTCGATGGGGATGCCGGCGGTGGTCAACGTATCGCTGGGAGGGGACTACGGTCCGCACGACGGAACCAGCCCTCTCGAGGAAGGACTGGCGGCATTCGTGGGACCGAATCGACCAGGACGAGCCGTAGTGGTGGCAGCAGGGAACAGTGGAGGGATCTTGATGGCCCCCGGAGGACAGACCTACGGCCCTCACACGGAGGTGCGCTCCCTGGCGAGGTCCACGACACGGTTGGTCATGACCATGCCGGTAGCCAGAAAGCAGGCGAAGGGTTCCGCCTACGTATGGATCACCTTCCAGCCGGGGGATGATGTGAACGTGGGGCTGGAGTGGAACGGGAAGGAAGTGCTGAGTCCTCAGGCCCGTGGACAGCAGGGGGCAGTAGACGAGGAGGGAGGCCGTCCGTACCTTGCAGTGATCAATGGAGTTTCCGGGGAGTCGTCTCCGATTCCTGCGAGGAACAACGGAGCGGTAGTGATTGCCGACGGAACATTTCAGCCCGGGGATCAGCTCTCCATCGTGCTGGAAGGAGACGGCACCGCCCAACTGTGGGTTCAGGGTCTAGGAGAAGCAGAGTTTGGGAGCAGCACAGGAGGGATGCTCTTCCTCAACCCGCTGAAGCAGGGGACGGTGAACGTACCTGCGACGCACCCGGCACTGCTGGCAGTAGGGTGCACCCTCAACCGGCTAAGCTGGCCGACCCAGGCAGGCCCCACGCTTGTGGTTTCGCAGATCGGAGCGCTAGAAAACCCTCCGGCGGACACCATCTGCTATTTTAGCGGCGCAGGTCCGAATGCTCTAGGGGTGCTCAAGCCAGAGATCTCTGCACCAGGGGGGTTTGTGGCTGCCGCGATGAGCCGTGATGCCCGACCCAATACAAACCTTGTCAGCATGTTCTCAGCACCGTCCGAACGATGCGGGGATGTAAAGGACTGCTACGTGGTGGACGAAGAGCATGCAATCGCCTCTGGGACTAGCATGTCGGCTCCCCAAGTAGCGGGTGCGGTCGCGTTGTTGCTCGAGCAGCGTCCCTCTCTAACCCAGCCAGAGATTATCGCCCTGCTGCAGGCAGGTTCGCGACCCTTCCAAGGGATCGTACCGAGCGAAGCGCAGTCTGGGCCCGGCGCTCTGGATATCGACGCTAGCCTAGAGATCCTGGCCCCTACGAAGCCCAGGTCGCCTACCGCACCGGAGGTCGAGCGAAGCTGGCTTCACTTCTCAAGCGAGTTCGCGAGACCGGACGGTCAATGGCCTGTCACCGGCACAGTCATGCTTCGGGACGCAGAAGGGCACCCAGCAGATGGCTTTGACCCCGGACAGCTCCGGCTAGAGCTGTCTCAGGCTCAGCAGGTCCGACCGTTGATCCGAGTAGCGCCTGGGTTGTGGCAGTTCGCTGCGGCGGCCCTGCCCGGCTCGGGAGGCTCTCGAATGAATGTACGGGTGCTCCTTGGGGCTCAACTGCTCCTTCAACGTGATTTGCCTATCGCTCCTGACTATTGGAACATTCAGGGGATGCCGGAGGCTCGGGGGGGCTGCTCCCGATAAGAGCCGCCCCTGCACCGGTAGGAGTACTCCGGCAGCAACCAAGCTCCGTTGCTGGATTGCAAGAGCCACCCCCGAGACCCGGGTCAATCCCAAGCCCAAGAGACAACCGAGTCCCAACACCACCAGCGCAACCCTACCCGTCCTCTGAGATGGCCGCAGCGGCATCAGCGCCCCCGCTACCAGTGCCCCTGCCAGCAGCATGACGTCCGTGAGACGCCCTATCCCACCCTGGAGGATCAAGCCTACCAAGACCAGGATCGCTAGAGAGACAACGATGAAGCCCACCCAGTTGCGCCCTACAACGAGCTGACGGGCTCTTGCCCCAAGGACCAATGCCCCCAGAACCAACCCTAGCGCAACCAGTGCAAAGGTGACCCCAGCCAGAGCCTTGTGATGCGTGTTGGCTTTGAGCAGGGTTCCCAAGAGAGCAAGCATCGGAGCGACTACGACTGTGGCAACCCCAGGCAGGACGGCTTCTTGAGGGCGTCTTCGGAATAGGACTGCCCCGCAGGCAGAGGCCATCCCCATGGGAAGCATCAGCACACCAGCAAGCCCAAGAGCTACTACGGTTCCTTCACCCAACGCCAGAACCCCCCCAAGGCAAGCCGCCACCAGCCCAGGCCAAAGCCCCACCGCAAAGTTCACCGGGGAAGGCCCTGCTATTTCCTCTGTCATGGCACCCTGTATAGCGAATTGGGCGCCCATCGAGAAATGAAGGTGCGCGAGGGAGGAGAGGACGGTAAGGCGGCCTTTCTCTCCACGGCCCAAGGGGCTCGGAGAGGCTTGAGTGGGGTATCCGAGAGAGCCACCCCCAGCAGGAAGCCCTGGAGGGTCAGCCTCATTTTCACTGCATCCACATACCCCTCTCGGTGGAGCAAAGTTAGTGTGGTCCGCACATCCACCCTCCGCGCCTTGACCTCTGCCGTCAGCTCATCCAGGGTCAGCTTCTGCCCTCGCTGCTGTGCCAAAGCAAGCGTTTTGAGCAAGTGTCCGGCGAGCAGTTTTTGGAAGGCCGTGGGCTTCATGGGGAATTCCTTGAGGAGATTGGGTCTACGAGGGGGCGGCACGAACCCGCATCAGCGGTACTCGCTGGTTTAAGGTGCTCAGATCACTATGCAAGGTGCGGAGACCACCTTGCTTTCACTTCGATAAGTACTTCAGAGCAGGCCCATGGCTTTGAGCACTTTGTCGAAGTTGGCGCGGCGTTCAGGCCCTCCGTCCACCGGACCTGTACCGCAGGGAGGGTTGTGGAAGCCACGGTTGACCATGCCGGAGACGGCATCGATGAAATCGTACCCCATGAAGCCACTATCGACATAGGCACGGAGCTGCTGGAGGTAAGTCCAGCCGCCTTGGCTATATTTGGACGCTGCTCATCCAGTAGAAGAGACCAGCGTAGGAGTTACGCACCCAGGGCCAAGTGCCTGGGAACACTGGGGTTTGCAAGGAAGGTCCGGATGGCCTCACGCACG
>JANWXX010000509.1:0-256 GCA_025057345.1 Polyangiaceae bacterium
TAGACGCCCACTCCTGCTGCGAGGGCTCCCACCACAAAGCTCGCCGTGGAGATTATGGATAGCGTCCGCCCGGAGTTCCCTGCCTCAATCCCCTCGCGATCACACTGCTTCCCCTGGCAGTGAGCTGCCACCACGGCCTTGCGATCAAGCACCAAGAAACCTAGCCCCAGGCTGGCTCCGATAGCCACACCACCAGCCCCGGCGAGCACCCAGCCTGCAGAGTGCGCTCTGGACTCCTGCCCAGGGGACGGAGCAA
>JANWXX010000509.1:266-3296 GCA_025057345.1 Polyangiaceae bacterium
GGAGGCTGTTCCGTGACCAGAGCACTGCTCGCAGGTTCGAGGGTCACAGGTAGCGACGGAGAGGAGACCGGAGGAGCAAGGCGCGCTCCAGGTTCCAGAGAGAGCTCCCGCTGCTCCTTTTCCGCAAGGACGACCTCCACGCGCCTCACCTCATGTCCTGGTGCCTGCACCTCGATCGCGTGCTTCCCCGGATCCACCGGAAGAAGCACCCCGAGAGCAGCCGGCCCCAGCTCCACATCATCCCGCACCACTCGCGTACCTTCCGGAACGCCGTTGGTGAGTCGGAGCAACAGCCTGGGGATCCTAGGCTCAAGCGCCTGAGCCTTTTTCTGAGCGAGTGCCCTTCGAGGGTCAGACACAGGAATCTGCTCCACCAGGTCAAGGTAATGCTGGCGCGCGGTGGCGAGCTTACCCAGGCGTTCTGCACAGTCTGCGAGGTTGAGCAACGTTCCTGGCGCCGGATCGAGTCGGTAGCTTTCGGAGATACTGGCGCACCCCTCAAGGATATTTCCGGCCTTCAGGGCTGCACGTCCATGGCGAAACAAGGCATCTGCAGCCACTGGATCCCGGGTTTGAGCTCTTGTAACAAGAGAACAGAGAAGAAGCGCAACAAGGACACGAGACGCTTTCATTTCCGTCGGTCATAGGTATCGTCTTTTGCCTCAGGGAGATGGATTCGTGCAGGGAGGCGGGGTTTCCGCCAAGAGGGGGAGGAGGAGAGCACCGGGACTGCAGAGCTTGCTGCAGGTGCAGAGGGAGCGATCATCGGGAGGTCTAGCACCCTGCCTGTGCTCCCGGAGGGTGCTTCAGAAGCTATGGCTGGACCGGGCACGCGCTCCGCTTCGGCTGGTCGAGCAACTGTGCTCCCGGAGAGTACTTCAGAAGTTATGGCTGGTGTTGAAGCAGAGCTGATCACCAAGGGGACAGTGCCACTTCGGGGAATCCAGAGCCCAGCCCATGGAACAGCCAGCAGCAAGACCGCCAGAATCCACCCCAATCTACTTCGGGAAGAAACAGAAAGTTGTGGTGAGGTATCTACAGGGGAACTCTGGGGGGACAGTTCGTGAAGAGAGTGTATAGGGATTGCCGAAGATGAGGCAGATGGGGCAGGTCCGGAGGGGGCTGCGAGGGTCGGTTCGCCCGAAAGGGCTGGTACCCCTGCGACCGTACGTGCGGACGGATCCATGTCGTGGATCTTCAAACGTATTGGGCCGAGATTCTTGCGAGCAAGGCGGAGTGCCTCCAACATGGCTCTTGCATTCGGGAATCTCTCGGAAGGATCAAAAGCCAAGGAACGATCTACAAGCGCTGCGATGGAATCAGGTAGCACCACGAGGGAGCCGATCGGGGGCGCCGGACGGGTCGCAGCCATCACCAGGACTTGGTTAAGGGTGGATCCTTCGTGGACATAGCGGCCCGTGAGGAGAGTGAACATGGTAGCACCCACAGCCCACACGTCCGTGGCTGGGCCGATTTGGTCCTTCTGCCCTATAGCCTGCTCCGGTGCCATATACGTTGGCGTTCCAAGGGTCGTCCCGGTTTGGGTCATTGAGACGCCTTCTTCCACACGGGCGATGCCAAAATCGAGGATCTTGACCCGACCATCCTGGCATAGAAACACATTGTCCGGCTTGAGATCTCGATGCACGACGCCTGCCTCGTGAGCAGCGGCCAGCGCTTCAAGCAATCCTTCCGCGATTCGCAATACCTCCTCCCAGGGGAGTTGCTTAACGCCCCGGAATGCCTCTTCCAAGCTGCGTCCTTCCAGCAGCTCCATCACCAGAAAAGGGGAGCCCTCTTCCTCATCATCATCCAGCACAGCAACAATCCCTGGATGATCAATCGTGTTCACCACTCGCGCTTCCTGGAGAAAGCGGGCTCGAAGCACCGGATCAGCAGCAATGTGTGGGTGGAGGATCTTGACGGCACCGCGCCTGCCATTGCGGTGAACAGCAGCGTAGACAGCAGCCATTCCCCCCACACCGAGCAACCGCTGCAGCGTCCATTTGCCCCGGAGCGTCTGCCCCACTCGTGCTTCCGCCAGCGCAAGGTGTCCCCCCATGGTCATCCACCACAGCAGCGAAAGCCAACGTCGCTGGCTACCTGATTGCGATACATACTGAAAGTCTTCGAGCAGGTGAGGCTGGCGGCATCGTCAAAGAAAGACCCTCCTCGGATCAAACACAGATCGGGTTTGGTTGGGTCATCATCAGGCTTGCAGGCGTCCATCCACTCAATGGCATTCCCGGACATATTGAAGATCCCTGGATACCCACCCTCGCACTGGTCCATCTCGCTGACCGATACCGTGGTCCCCTTGCCCAGCTCCTTCCCGTTGCAGCGGTTCTTGTCGTAAATATCTCCATAAGGCCAGTGCTTAAGCTGCTCCCCTGAACAGGCCCTATACCATTCATCCTGGGCCCACCTGGATGCGAAGTCCCAGAGCAGAGGCCCACCCGTCTGAATGCTCCCACAGAGACGTTTTCCAACAGCACGGCAGTAAGCCTGGGCATCGCACCAGTCGACGCAGACGACGGGGCGGTCCGCCTTGTTCACCGGGTCGTAGGAGCTAGGACCGCAAGCAGCGGTCCCCCCCACGTTGTTCTCGGGCTGGAACGTCTGGTTGAAGCTACAGACAGCGGACTGCTCCGAGAGCGAGGGAGCCTTAGCGAGGAACTGTGCATACTGAGCCTGGGTCACTTCGTTAGCATCAATGCAGAAGGCTCCCTCTGAAGACTGGATCAAGACCATATCCGCAGGGCAGGCCGCCGTGCAGATCAACCCCTCGCAGACCCCAGAGAAGCAATCCTTCTCTTGCTTGCATGCCAACCCATGATCGCAGGGCTTGCAGCTCCCCCCACAGTCTACGTCGGTTTCATCTCCGTTGTGTTCTTGATCCTTGCAGTGATCAAAACTCTGCCCCCCGCGCCCCCCGGCCCCCGACCCGCCGCCGGGCCCCCCCACCCCCCCGGGCGGGCCCCGGCGGCCGCCGCCCCCCCCGCCCCCGCCGGCCCCCCCGGCCCCCGGCGG
>JANWXX010000050.1 GCA_025057345.1 Polyangiaceae bacterium
CCCCTGTTGGGCATCTGCTTCGGTCACCAAATCATCGCTTGCGCGGGGGGTGGAACGGTAGCACGCAATCCTCGAGGCCGGGAAATCGGAACCATCGAGGTGCAGCTGCTGGAGAACGACCCGCTCTTTGAAGGGCTTCCGAAGCGTTTCCTAGCGAATGCGACTCATGTGGATACAGTGACTCAACTGCCTCCGGGGGCCCGCCTCCTAGCCATCAGTACCCTTGATGCCTCTGCGGCGTATGCCCTGGGTTCCGCTCGCTGTCTCCAATTCCACCCGGAGATCGATGGCGATTTCATGCGTTCCCTGCTGGAAGTCCGCCGTCCGATCCTGGAGGCTGAGGGCTTTGTCGTCGATTCCATGATCGAGCGAGTCTCAGACACACCCTCCGGGGCCGTGATTCTTCGGAACTTTGTCCGTGGGCTGATGGCATCGCGCTGATACGGTTTCGCCTAGAGGGCATTCGTCTCTTCGGGGGGATTCCGTGGAGAGGGGCTACCTTCCGTGGAGGGCGCGGGGGAGGGAGGCTCCGGGGGGGGAGGGGGAAGGTTTTCGGCAGAGGGGAGCTCTTGAGCGTCGAGGGCTTGGGAGAAAGCGACGAAGAGGGAGAAGGCAAGGGGGCCTAGGATGACGCCGGAGATTCCAAAGAGAGAGACACCGCTGGTAAGGGCCACGATCAGCCAGAGAGTGCTCAGCTCAGCCTTTGAGGAGCGCATAAACAGGGGCCGGAGTACATTATCGACGGAGCCGACTACGATGGCGACGATTCCCATGGCGATGGCTCCCCCCACCTTTCCCTGGGAGAAGCACCAAAGAGCCGAACCCAGGGTGACCGGTATGGTCCCAAGCACTGGGATGAAGGAAAGAAAGAAAGACATCACTCCCCAAACCAGAGCCCTAGGTACACCGAGGATCACCAGTGGGATGGTACACATGAGAGCTTGCACCGCCGATACCAGGATGTTGGCGATGATCACACTCTCGATCACCTCGGCAGTGGTTTCTCGGAGAATCTTGAGAACCTGAGGCCAAGGAATGAGCCGGGGGAGTATGTAATCCCGGGTTTCTTGGCCAGTCGTAGCAAAGACGAACCACCCGAGAAGGGTGATCAGTGCTTGGAAGATGAGTTCGGGGGTGGAAGAGAGGGCCGAGCCAAGGAAGCTACCTATAGTGCCCGCAGAGCTGGCCACCAGCTCCGTTGCTTTACCGCGGAGCTGATCTGGAGAAATCTCAACCCCCAACGTCGCCAGCTTGTCCAGGAGGGGAAGACCAATCCGCTCGACCCACTGGGCAGCCTGGCTCCAGTCGATGCGGGCTAGTAGACGGACTAGGTCAAGAATAGCGACGTAGACGGCAATCCCCACTGGGAGGAACACCAATAGCAGGGAGCCTAGGAGGAAGATGCCGGTGAGAACATGGCGCCAGTGGGGGTGGTCACGCTTGCCCAGGCGGTTGAGAAGGCTGGTGACGCGCTGCTCGGTGATATAACCAAGGACGGCGCCGACTCCTAGCGGGAGGGCAAGGTGGTAGGCGACTGCCACGGACAGGGTGAAGGAGCCGAGAAAGAACCAGCGCAAAGGGGAGCGCGGGAGGGAAAGCACGGTTCAGGCGGGATCGTCTTGTTGCAGCTCGTTGACCAGTTCGTTAGCCCGTCTCTCGTCGATCCCCAAGCCGTCGGCAAGCTGCTCCAAGAGTGAGGCCTCCTCGGGGGCGACGTTGTCGTCGGCGGCAGCGACAGCAGCCGCCAGGACATAGGCGATCTCGGCTCGGGTAGGGGTTTCTCGGAGACGGGCAATCACATCATCAAGGCGAGCCTTGAGGCCCTCTTCCGCCACATTTTTGGCCGCGGCGTCCAGCATCGATTCGATGTGGGAGGAGCGCACCCGATTGCCGGAGATCGCACGAAGTGCTCCCCGAAGCACGTCCCGCTCGACATTCTTGACCCGCCCATCCGCCAGCATCACGAGAAACATCGCTTCGCACAAGGGGCCAAACTCGGTCACGATTTGGACGGCTTCCATAAGATCTGCCCGGGTCGGGGTGCCAGATGGGAGGACGAGGGAAGGGCGCTCCCCCTGGTTGCAGAGCCGATTACGTAGGCGCTCCAATGCTGCTTCGGTCAACCGGACCACAAACCCAGCGTACCAGGTTTCCCGGGGGGTGTACCAATCCTTGAGTGCTTGTCGTTCTGGGGGCAGGCTGCCATGCTCTGGCGCCCTGCGGGCTCTAAGCTGCCCGCGGCCTTGAGGTACAGTATGCAACGGATTCGCGTGGTCGATGCCCTGGCGGGCAAGAGTGAGATAGGGTCCGAGGTAGAGGTCTGCGGCTGGGTACGCACTCGCCGGGACTCCAAGGCCGGAATTTCCTTCGTCCATGTGCATGACGGCTCTTGCTTTGCCCCTATCCAGGTGGTGGTAGGGCAGGATCTCCACAACTATGCCAGCGAGGTTCTAAAGCTCTCATCGGGCTGTTCGGTGCGGGTCCGAGGCAAGTTGGTTGCCTCCCAGGGCAAAGGCCAGTCAGTGGAGATCCAGGCGGCAGAGGTGGTCGTAGTAGGTTGGGTGGACAACCCGGAGTCTTACCCTATCCAGCCGAAGGCCCACTCCCTGGAGTTCCTGCGGGAAGTCGCCCACTTGCGCCCCCGCACCAACACGTTGGGGGCGGTGGCCCGGGTACGCCACTGCCTAGCCCAAGCAATCCACCGCTTCTTCCATGAGCGTGGCTTTCTCTGGATTCATACCCCGATCATCACAGCCAGCGATTGTGAAGGAGCTGGGGAGATGTTCCGGGTTTCTACCCTGGATTTCGCCAACCTACCCCGCACCCCCGATGGAAAGGTGGACTTCTCTCAAGATTTCTTCGGGCGTGAAACCCACCTGACGGTTTCTGGACAGCTCAACGTCGAGAGCTATTGCCTGGCGCTCAGCCGGGTCTACACCTTCGGTCCTACATTCCGTGCGGAGAATTCCAACACTCGACGGCATCTGGCTGAGTTCTGGATGATTGAGCCCGAGATCGCCTTCGCCACCCTCGACGATGACATTGCTCTGGCGGAAGATTTCTTGAAGTATATTTTCCAAGCTCTGCTCTCCGAACGTGCGGATGACATGGCCTTCTTCGCCCAGCACGTCGACCGGGGATGCATCCAGCGGCTAGAGAGCTTTCTCGCAAAGGACTTTACCCGCATGACCTACACTGAGGCCATCGACCACCTTACCAAGAGCAAGGAGCGTTTCGAATTCCCAATCCAGTGGGGCATGGACCTCCAGTCGGAGCATGAGCGCTACCTCGCAGAAAAACTGGTGGGAGGGCCGGTTGCGGTGACCAATTATCCCAAGGAGATTAAGGCATTTTACATGCGTCTCGACGATGACGAGCGCACCGTTGCTGCGATGGATGTGTTGGCTCCTGGCATCGGTGAGATCATTGGCGGCAGTCAGCGGGAGGAGCGCCTTGATGTCCTTGACCGGCGCCTTGATGCCCTTGGCCTCTCCCGGGAAGACTATTGGTGGTACCGGGATCTTCGTCGCTACGGCACCGTACCCCATGCCGGCTTCGGTCTCGGCTTTGAGCGGGCCATCCAGTACGCCACCGGCATCGAGAACATCCGGGACGTGATCCCCTTCCCGAGGGCCCCCCGTCAGGCCGATTTCTGATGCTCTTTGGGCGCTCCCTCCTCCTCGGTGCCGGCGCTCTGGCCGCTCGCTCCGCGCTTCCTGCCCCTCGTTCGGATGTCTCCGCCTCTCCGGTGGAAACGCTCGGCGCCGAGTGTAGTATGAGAAACTCCGGCGCCTTACCGATGCCTCCCTCTCCTCGGGCACCTACGATGCCTGGTTGACCAAGAACCCAAGAGCTGCGAACAATGCTTCGATAAGCTGCCCCTTGCGTCGCGGGGGGAATGTGTCAAGAACTTCCCTACTTCCGTGGCCGCTCTTGATGCCGGCATACGGTCGCCTCTCGACGGAGAAAGACAATGCATCCTCCCTTCGGTGGTCCTTCTGGCGGTAACTACGGCGGTTTCACTCCCCCTCCTGGCGGCTATGGAGTTCCTCCTGGCGGCTTTGGTGGTCCTCCCCTTGGAGCCATCGTCCAGTACTCGGAGAAAGACGCCGGCACTGCCTTTCTGCTCTCCTACTTCGCCGGCTTCTTCGGTATCGACCGATTCTACGTGGGGCACACAGGCCTGGGGATAGCGAAGCTACTGACCTGCGGCGGCCTCGGCATCTGGGTCATCATCGACGCGATTCTCTTCGGGATGGGCAAGGTCCGCGACCATCAGGGGCTGGTGCTCCGGCGGGCTCCCCCCGTAGGGAACCCTACCGTTGATGGGCCGACCCTCCTGCTGGTTTCCATGTTCTTGGGTACCCTCGGTGTCGACCGCTTCATGCTTGGTCAGACTGGCCTGGGGATAGCAAAGCTACTGACCTGTGGCGGCCTCGGTATCTGGGCGGTGATCGACGTCATCCTCATCGGGACCGACGCGATGCGAGATGCCCAGGGTAACTCCCTTCGTTGGCAATTAGCGCACCACGCCCTCCAGTGGGCTCGACGCGCTGGCGTACAGCTTCCTCGGCATGCGACCTGCTAGGAACGCCTTGCGCCCGGCGATCACCGCGTCCCGCATCGCCTCCGCCATAAGGATCGGCTTCTGGGCTAGGGCGATAGCAGTGTTCATCAGCACTCCGTGGCAACCTAGCTCCATGGCGATGGCGGCGTCGCTGGCGGTGCCCACACCTGCATCCACGATCACCGGTACCCGAGCTTGCTCAAGGATGATGGCGAGATTGTGGGGGTTCCGGATGCCAAGCCCCGAGCCGATGGGGGCCGCCAGGGGCATGACGGCGGCGCAGCCGAGATCTTCCAGCTTCCGACAAACGATAGGGTCATCGGTGCAGTAGGGCAGCACCGTAAACCCCTCGCTCACCAGGATCTTTGCCGCCGCCAAGGTCTGCTCGTTGTCCGGAAAAAGCGTCTTTGGATCCCCGATCACCTCCAGCTTCACCAGGTCCGACAGCCCTAGCTCCCGGGCCAGGCGGCAGGTGCGCACCGCCTCGTCCACCGTGTAGCAGCCGGCGGTGTTGGGCAGCAGCGTCCAGCGCTGCTCCTTGTCCATCAGCAGCCCCATTAGCGACCCTTCCCCCCGCTCCTTCAGGTTCACCCGCCGTAGCGCCACAGTGATCACCTCCGCGCCGCTGGCCACGAGAGCAGCCCGGGTCTCCTCCACGTCCCGGTACTTCCCCGTGCCAATGAAGAGCCGTGAGCGGAAGGTGTACGAGCCGATGTTGAGCAGGTCTTCCATGCCACTCCGCCTAGCATGGCCTCGCCCCCGCTGGCAGTCTGCAAGCGTTTCAGTGGCAGCTCTCCCCGCTCGCCAGCGCCCACCCCCGCGCTACCAGTGCCGCTGCCCCCAACACGAGCGCTGCTCGTTGTAGCCACGGTGCCTTCGCTCCCCACCGGCTCCGCACCAGCACCCCCCACCCGACCTGTCCTGCCAGCAGCAACGGCAGTGTGCCCACATGAAACATCCCCATCACCAGTCCTCCCTTCCTCGCCGTCGCCGTCGCCAGTGCCATCAGCACAGCGCTCGCCAGCACCCCGCAAGGAAGAAGCGCCGTTGCGGCTCCGAGCACAGCCCCTCTCTTGGCCTCTCCCCAGTCTCTCGCCAAGCTCACGACGCGACTTAGCAGACCTCCTCCCCAGGTCGTTTCGGATCTCCATACGCCCAACGCTGCTAGGAGCAGCACCCCGGCTCCTACCCAGGTGAGGTGGGCCATCACCGAGGAGGGGATCGTCTTGCCTACACCGCCGGCCAAAGCGCCCAACGCTGCGTAGGAGCCCAGGCGACCAAACTGGTAGATGGTGATCCCCCGGGGGCTTGCAGGCCCCACCACGCAGGCCGCGAGCGAACCGCACATGAGCGCGCAGTGGGCGGAGCTGGCCAGCCCCAGGGAAAAGGCAGCCGGGAGCAGCACGTTCAGGGAGGACATAGGAAGGAGAGCCTCGTCATGCAAAAGATGCGTACATGCGCAAGGCCGTCGTTTAGACGACAGGGTCGGTTTTCTGGGCCCCGGTCGAGTGTTTACGTTCGTTCTTGGGGGCGCTGGGGCGACGGGCGAGGCCGTACTCGTGGAGGCGGTACTGGATGGTGCGGACGCTGATGTCGAGCATGCGGGCGGCGCGGGTGGTGCTGCCGCCGACGGCCTCCAAGGTGGAGAGGATGGCGTGGCGCTCGATCTCAGCGAAGGTGGAGCCAGGGATGCGGACGACAGTCCGGTGAGGTGTGTTGAGAGAAACCGGGAGGCACTGGGGAGTAATGGTCTCGCCCTCGCAGAGAACGACGGAGCGTTCGATAACATTCTCCAGCTCCCGGACGTTGCCGGGCCAGCCATGTTCGGAGAGCCGGGCGATCGCTTCAGGGGAGAATCCCTTGATCGGCTTGCCGTTCTCCGCAGCATACTTCTTCAGAAAGTGCTCGGCCAGCACCAGGATATCGCCGGGGCGCACCCGAAGCGGGGGCATCTCGATGCTAACCACATTGAGGCGGTAGTAGAGATCCTCCCGGAAGCGGCCCTCCCGGACTTCCTCCTCCAAGCGACGGTTGGTGGCGGCGATAACGCGAACATCGACCTTGAGAGTCTCATTGCTACCAACCCGCTCGAAGGTGCGTTCCTGAAGGAAGCGGAGGAGCTTGACCTGGGTGCTCATGGGAATTTCCCCGATCTCGTCGAGGAACAGCGTGCCCCCATCAGCCTGCTTGAAGCGGCCCTCCCGGCGGCCCATTGCGCCGGTAAAGGCGCCTTTTTCGTGGCCGAAGAGTTCGCTCTCCAACAGAGTTTCCGCCAAGGCTGCGCAGTGGAGCTTGACAAAGGGGCCGTGCTTGCGGGGGCTAGCTTGGTGGATCGCCTGAGCAACTAGCTCCTTCCCGGTGCCGCTCTCCCCAGTGATCAGCACGCTGGCCCGGGTTGGCGCTACTTGGCCGATCACCTTGAAGACTGTCTGCATAGGGGGGCTATCGCCAATGAGGTTAGCTGGGCGGAAGCGCTCTTCCAGGCGGCCGCGCAGCTGTCGTACTTCATCGCGTACCTTGCGGTTGCGGAGCACCCGCTCTAGGACCACCACTAGCTCGTCAATCTGGACAGGCTTTTCTAGATAGTCCTCAGCGCCAGCCTTCATAGCCGCGATGGCAGATTCCACCGCTCCATGGGCGGTTACCATGACGACGGGGAGATCCTCGTGGGTTTGCCGAGCTCGCTTCAGCAGCTCTAGGCCGTCTATCCTTGGCATCTTCAGGTCGGTAACGACTACGTCAAAGGTTTCGGAAGCGAGCTGATCCAAGGCCTCAGCGCCGTCCGCTGCGGTGCTGACCGAAAAGCCTTCTTGCTCCAGGAGGGCTTTCATCCCACGCCGAGCGTTCGCCTCGTCGTCGACCACCAGCACCATCCCTCGCACTCGTTCGTCCGTCATGGCTCGCCTCGTCTACGCAATCCGTGCACCCTGGCTCGGTGTTTCTCCTGAGAAGGCAAGGGATGTACCTGCCCTCAGCTCTCTAGCTATTCAAGGGGCTGCCCTCTGCCGATTTTGGAGCCAGAGCCATACTACGCGACCCTCGTGCGGTCTTGTACGCCATTCCTGCCCGCGAACCGCAAATCTTGGGGAAACCCCGCTCTGCTGGACGGTGTCATGCCTCATGACGTGGAGTTTCCCTACATCCGTCTGTGTTTGAGGGGAGTGTCCTGCTTGCCGAGCCAAAGGACATGTTTCTGGGAAGAGTACTCTAGGTCAGCGCAATCAGGGTGAGGGCAACCAGGGGGGCAACGAAGGAGGAGCGCGGAGTTACACTGCAGAGCGAACGTCGCGGGTGGTGGTCATGCAGGAGGCGACTGGGACCAGCGGCCAACGTTGCCTATGCAGCTAGGCGAAGAAAGACATAAGTGCCCTTAGACCGCTGTTGTCCCTCAAACCCCTAGACTTCTCCAGCCAGCCTCTGCGCTAGTGCCACGTGGAGCCGGTGCCCTGCCCGGTGTGCCCGATAATGCCCCCGAGGGATTGCTCCTAGCAGCGCCAGGTCGCCTACCAAATCTAGGAGCTTGTGCCGAGCTGGCTCCTCGGGGAAGCGTAGGGGAGGATTCAGCCAACCACCAGGTACGGCTACCAGCGCGTTCTCCAGTGTCCCCCCAGCGAGCTTCCCGTCTTCGATAAGAAGCTCCACCTCATGCTGGAAGAGAAAGGTTCTCGCTGGCGCCAGCTCTTCCAAGAACCTCTCTTGGCTCGGGGAAAAGCTAGCGGATTGAGCTCCGATGGGAGAAGGAAAGTCGATGGAGTAGCTAAAGCGTAGCTCCTCAGCAGGGTCTACGGCCACCACGGCGTCCCCCTCCCGGATCTCCAGGGATCTGGTCACCGGTGGACCCACCGGCGGTGTTCTCGCCTCCCCCAGCATCTCCATCCATGGCAGGGCAGAACCGTCCAGCAAAGGAAGCTCGGGCCCATTCACCTCGATACACATATTTGGCCATCCGGATGCCCACAGCGCTGCCAGAAAATGCTCCATCAAACACACCCGGGCTTCTCCTTGGCCTAGGGTGGTTGCCCGCTCTGTGGCGGTGACCTGGGCAGGGTGGATCGGGATTCGTGGTGTCCCCGGGAGATCCGTTCGTACCAGCGTCCATCCGCCCCCTGTCTCTCCAGAGATACATCGCACCGTGATGTTTTGTCCCGAGAACACCCCAAGACCGCAGAGGGTGCGCTCAAAGTGATGGGAACTGCACGCCTCCTTCAACCGAGAACCAGTCGCACCGGGTTGACCCCGCGGGTGGCGCGTCCCATGGCGATTAGGCTCCCCTGGGAGGGCTGAGCGCGACGGCCATCCATCTCAAGGAGCCGATCACTGGCCTCCAGCCAGGCCACTACGTAGGGTTCTGCCATGCTGGTTCCGCCCAGTTCCACGAGCGAGAGTCGGATCCCCCGGCGAAGCTCCGCTGCGGTCACTATGCGCTGGACCGAGCCAAGCGGTCGGCTCTTGTGAACACGTTGTCCATCGAATGTCTGAATCACCAGACGAAACGGACTCTTCCCCCGAGGGAGCTGGTGTGCCACCACCTCAACCTCGAGGGTATCTACCTGTTCCACCCCAAGCGTGGAGCTAGCCAGCAAGGACAACCAGGAACGACCAGGCTCGACGCCCAGAAGCGAAACTGGAGACGACTGGGGAACGGTGGAGTGCATGGCAACCTCTCGGGGCAAAGGTCAACCAGGGAGGGGATGCCTCCATTCCTATGCAGGAACAATGCCAGACAGATCTCTTACGGGGAGCCCCCTTGCACAGCAGCACGGATCCAGGAGCGCACTTCGGAGCAATTGCCGTGGGAGCGCCAGCTGGTACCCTCCTGGACGAAGGGGCCTGCGGCCAGCAACAGGTCGCAGTGGGCTACCGAGGCGGCCAAGGGACCCATTTCCGCACGCTCCTGGCAAGCCGTATCCGAGATGCTGCGGTCAGAGCTGAGCCCCTTGCGCACCACCGCGAAGGCTTCCGTGACGTCTGGGCATTGGGCGTCGGTGCCGTCAAAGCGTATCCACCAGGTTACAAACCATTCGTTACGTTCCTTTCGGACCCTGGTAAGCAACGTGACTCTGTCACCCCCCCAACCGGCGGCTGCGCGCCGGGCTTCCCGAGGAGTTCCCCAAGATTCGAGCATGATGCGAAGGCCCTGCTCGCCTACCTGGTCCGTTAGCTCGACCCGGAATCCTCCACCTAGTGCGTCCACCGGGGGCCCCGGGACTGGCAGAGGAGGCTCACGACGGTCGTATTTCTCTAGGTGGAGGATCTGTTCGGTGGTAGTAGGGGGGGTTCTCCAAGCCCGATCCACCTCGGCCCACCCTCCGCGGCGGCGCAGGGCGTGAACGAAGCGGAGACCGTCGATGTAAGGGGCAATGAGCGAAAGTTTGAGCGAGGGAGGAATGTCCTCAGCAGTTCCCAGGGTCTGCTCCTGCATGGTGGCGATCAGCACCTCCTCTGGGAGGTCGAGGGCCGTTCGCTGGGAGCTGGCGAGCAGCACGTCGAACATGGTGCTGGTGGCGTCACCCTCTGCCAGAGCGTGGAGCGCTGTGGGTTCGTCGCCGCTCTCCGGTCGGTAGCGGAGCTTGGGTTCTAGGTCATAGTGCTGATCCTGGAGGGCATGGACCAGCTCGTGGGCTAGGGTAGCCCGAGCCTCCTCGGGAGGGAGGTCTTGGGCAAGGAACATGGTTTTGGTGCGGGGGGCATAGTAGCCGGCCAGTTGGGCATTGAGCAGGTCAAGGGTGCCTTGTTCATGGTCGTAGCCGGGTGGCACCCAGCCGAGGGCTTGGAGGAGGAGCCCCTGGGCACGAGTGACCTGAGCTGGTACGTTGGAGGCTTCCTGGGCCTGGACCTGGTTAAGCATCTTTTTTCGGGGGAGGACGACAGAGCGCACTGGGGTCTTGGCTTGGAGTTGGCGAACGGCCTCGACCTTTCGAAGCATGAGAGCGACCAACTCCGAGGAGGGATCGGCGGGCCGGGGTGCTTCGGGAGGTGCGGAGGGCTCTGCTAGGGGTGGGGCGGGCGAGGAGGAGCAACCCGCAGTCAGGAGCAGAGCCGCGAGCAGGAAGCGAGTCAAGGACGGAGTGCCCGGATGGCAACCGCACGATCCGGTTGGTGGAAGATGGCAGAACCGGCCACGAGTACCCGAGCGCCCGCCTCAATGACAGCAGGAGCGGTGGCAGGAGTGATCCCTCCGTCGATCTCGAGGTCGATAGGGAATCCTGAGGCGTCTATCATCCGGCGGAGCGCCGTCACCTTGGGGAGCACTTGGGGCAGGAATGCCTGGCCTCCGAACCCAGGGTTGACGCTCATGACCAGGATTAGGTCAAGATCTCCGAGGACGTAGCGGAGGGTGTCTTCAGGAGTGTGCGGGTTGAGCACTGCACCGGCTCGCTTGCCTAGCTCCCGGATGCGTCGGAGGGTCCGCTGTAGGTGCGGAGATGCTTCCACATGGACCGAGATAACATCGGCGCCAGCCTGGGCAAAATCGTCTAGGTAGCGCTCCGGCTCAACGATCATCAGATGCACATCCAGGGGGAGGCGAGTCACCTTGCGGAGTGCTGCCACCACGGGAGGCCCAAGGGTTAGGTTGGGAACAAAGCAACCATCCATCACGTCGACGTGGATCCAGTCGGCGCCGCCCTCCTCAACGGAGCGAACCTCAGCCCCAAGGGCCGAAAAATCTGCAGACAGGATGGATGGCGCGATCTGAATGCGGGGGGTGCTCAGTTCGGCCACGAAGGAAGCCTTAGCACAGAAGCCATCCTGGGCGTGTACAGTGGTGTTATGGACGCCAAATCACTTACCAAGGAACGCTGGAACCAGATTGTCCGGGTTATGGACTCATGGTCCGGAGGGCTCTCCCGCTCGTTGGCGCACCCGATCTTCTTTTATGAGCTGGGGGAGATGGCCCGGGTTGTCGAGGAGGAGGAGAAGCTGATCGGCTTCTTGTTGGGGTTCATCTCCCCTCAATCTCCTCCGGTCGGTTACGTGCATCTGGTAGGTGTCCATCCGGACCATCGTCGTCGCGGGATCGGGCGCTTCCTGTACAGTGGCTTTGAGGCTGAGTGCCGGGTGCGAGGGTGCAAGGCCGCCAAAGCGATCACCACCCTAGGAAATGAGGGCTCGCTGCGCTTCCATCGGGCCATTGGCTGGGATGCCCACGAGGTGGCCGACTATGCGGGTCCCGGTATGCCTCGGATCGTGTTCTCCAAGGAGCTGTGATTCAGGGGTCTTCCGGCTTGAGCGAGTTGGTCGGTGGAGTCGCGCACTTGACAGGGATCTCCGTTTCGTAATTGGGACAGGCCGCAGGGGGCAGCGCATCCAGGAGCTTCCAGCGGAGGTATTCCTCGACCCATGCGTGGGTCTTGACCAGAATGTCCGAGTGGGCAGCGCCCTTGGCGGCGCAAGCAGAGAGGGGAGCTCCCTGGGCTTTGAGCCGGTCGAGGCCACACTGGAGCCTTCCTGGAACCACCGATGCATCTAGATCACCACCCCAAATCACTAGGGGGATCTTGGTATCGGGAGGAGGGCGGTCGTTGGCCCAGCGCTGGCGCCAGGTAGCAGCCAAGGGGTCGGAACAAGAGCCAGTAAGGCCACAGGTACCCACCTTGCTGGTGTAGAGCTGGGCATAGAGCTCACCGCCGCCCTTCCCCGGACTGGGGGCGAGGGCCGGTTGGAGGGAGGCAGGCCATTTTTCCGGGTTGGTGATGTCCTGCCAGCATTGGCCGAGAAGAAAGTTTCGGATGTCACTTTCCCTATCAGGAAGAAATAGCTCACTCACTTTGTCTTCTCCGTCGAGCTGGGCAGTATGGCCGGCGAAGTAGATCACCGAGGAAGCTAGGGCGGAGGCGCTGTTGAGCTTGAGGGAAACTGCAGTGGAGGTCATGAGGGCGCCCCAAGAGGCTTGGGAGAACCAAACGGGGGCGTAGGCGAGTACCGCAGCCAAATCGCCCTCGGCGCCATAAGCCCCGTGGAGAGCCTGGGCGGAGATAGCCGCATGACCCCCCTGGGAGTGTCCGATGATCATGTTCTTGGAGGAGAGGAAGCCCGGCTTGGTGAGCTTGCGGGCAGCGCGGGTGGCATCAAGGAGCGAGTGCCCCTCCTCGGTGGAGAGCATCCAGGCGTGGG
Organism: Polyangiaceae bacterium; assembly: GCA_025057345.1. Lineage (GTDB taxonomy): Bacteria > Myxococcota_A > Polyangia > Polyangiales > Polyangiaceae > JANWXX01. Next base: position 12,683 of record JANWXX010000050.1, read on the forward strand.
CGCCAGGAGTACCGAGGCCTGGGTAGTCGGGCATCAGCGCCACCCAGCCTCGTCCCGCCAGCTTGTAGGCCAGCGTGCGCCAGTCTTTGTGGAAGCCCTCTGGGCTCTCTCGGGACGGGGCGCACTTGTCTGCCACCCCCACGCTTCCATGGGCGAGCACCACCAAGGGGGCCGATCCTTTGGCGAGACGTTGCTCCGGGAGGAAGAACGTGGCACTGGTAAGGATGGGTTTTCCGAAGGAATCCTCCGTCCAGTAGACCGTGCGGAGTCGATGAACCGCAGTGAATACGGGCACCTCCGAGCCCCCCTGCTCCGTCAGGTGATCTTGAATTTCCTGGAGAGGAATCAGCCGGTCGTAACCACAGCGAACAATACTCCCCCGCTCTGTGGTAGACCAAGGGTTGGGTGGTGTGGCGGCGGCGTAAAAGGTATCGTCGAGGGGGTGATCGCAGGCGGTCACGAGATGGGCCAAGGTAGCAGCCTTGTCCTCCGGGTCCGTGGGTTGGATGGATGTCCCTGCGGAACCTCCTGCTCCCGCATCCGCCCCCCCGGCGCCTCCTCCTGCACTCCCTCCGGTTTCTGCTGTTCCTGCAGTTCCTGCAATCCCTGCCGTCCCTGCCGTGCCACCCTCGCCCCCGATTCCTGCATCGCCCCCATCTCCGGCAGAACCTCCGTCTCCTGCCGTACCAGCGTCTCCTCCCTGTCCAGCTTCCCCGGCGTTCTCGCCACCACCCTGACCAGCGGCGGAGCCCCCTTGGCCGCCCTGGTTGGCGGAGGGGAGGACGATACGACCTCCGAGTCCTGGTTCCACGGGGTCTACCTTGGTAACGCAGGCGGTCGGGAGGAGGAGCAGGAAGATCAACCAGTGAGGAACCAGGCGCATGATCCCTAAGGATACTCTCGGCACGCCTCACCGTCGGCGAATTCGTTCATGGGCCTTGAGAAACCCAGGGAAAGTTCTCGCTGTTGAGAAGCACCCCCGAACGCCGGGTCAGGATGTCGCAGCCTGTCTTGGTGACCACAATGGTATGCTCGAACTGGGCAGAGAGCTTGCGATCCCGAGTGACGACGGTCCATTGATCCGGGAGGAGCTCAACCTCATGGGTGCCGAGGTTGATCATGGGCTCAATGGTGAACACCATACCGGCCTTAAGCCGGATACCACTTCCTCGCCTGCCGTAGTGCTTCACCGAAGGAGGCTCGTGGAACTTGCGCCCGATGCCATGCCCTGTGTAGTCGCGGACAACCGCTAGGCCTAGGCTGGTAACGAACTCCTCAATCGCACCACCAATGTCCCCGAGGCGGGCATTCTCTCGCACCTGGGCGATGCCAAGGGCAAGGGCCTTGCGGGCGGCCTCGGTGACCTTGCGAGCCTCCTCCGAAGGGGTGCCGATGTAGAAGGTGGCAGAGGTATCGCCGTGCATCCCCTTGTAACAAGAGGTGATATCTACGTTGATGATGTCACCGTTGCGAAGCACCTCATTGGAGCGAGGAATCCCGTGGCAGACCACATGGTTGACGCTGGTGCAGACGCTCTTGGGGAAGCCTTGATAGTTCAGCGGGGAGGGGGTGGCGCCGCGACGGATGGTATCCTCATGAACAATCTGATTAATTTCCTCAGTGGTCATGCCAGGTCGGAGCAGTGAGCCAACCAACATCAGCGTTTCAGCGGCCATCTGGCTCGCCACCCGGATAGCCTCAATCTCCCGGGGCGATTTGATCTCTACGCTCATCGCTTCTGGTTCTCCGGCGCCATAGCTTCCTGGAGAGCCTTGTGGATCTCCTCCGTGTCCGGTACGAAGTGAAAGTGTATGTCCACCCGCTTCTTCCCCCGGAAGCGCTTCCAGAGACCGATCATCGTGCGCCCACGGGCTCGCTCTTGAACCGTGCTGAGCAGGCTGTGGGGCTGCTCCATATGGTGAGTGATGGTTAGCTCTTGGAGATCCTCCTCGAAGGCTCCCTTAAAGTTTCGTACTGGCTCGAAGCGCAGGGTGTGCAGAGTAGATAGTTCGTTGGATTTTCGCTCGGTCACTGAGGTGACCCGCACAGCACTAATCACGTCGGCTGCTTGGACGCGATCCCGGAAGTCCGCGTTAAACTGGAGGTTGGCTGAGGGAAGCACCCCCAGTCCAAGAGCATCCGGGGAGATGGTGTCGTCGAAGAGTCGGGCCAACTGCCCCTCATGGGGGGGGAGCTTTTCTAGGTCGAACTGGGGCCTGGCCTCCTGGGAGGCGCACCCAGAGGCAGGAACGATCACAGCGGCCAGCCAGAGGCTCGCCCGGCGGGTCAGCAACATGGGCATCGAAGATAGTTCGCTAGCAGAGGCGCTCTCCGTGGTCCATCGAATGCATGGTTCCTCCGTCCAACTTGGTGGTCAACCCCCCGGTGGCGGTGGCCTCGGGGGGCCCCCTGGGGTATGGTTTCCCAGGTTGGCGGGCGCTCCCGCTAGGCTCCCTGTTCCATGCTGGCTCCTGGAGGTTGTTTCGATGCGTTCTAAGCTATTTGCCCTTAGTGCGCTTGCCGCGCTGCTCTCTCTCTCGCTCACCTCTCCCGGTTGGGCGGATGACAAGAAGACGGACAAGAAAGGTGACCAGAAGGGCAAAGACGCCAAGGAGGCCGCTCCCGAAGGCCCCCCGATGACCAAGACACCCATTCCGCTCGTTCCCGAGGGGCTTCGCTGGGGCATGGTCCGCGCTGACCTGGAGAAGCTCGTCGACAAATTCATCGACGACGACTATCGCCCCAAATACAAAGCGGCTGGGAAATCAGGCCCCAAACTCAAGGCGCTTGACGTCGAAGTCGCTAACAAGAAGGCCGCTTTCCGACGAAACTACATCGATCTAGTTCCTGGGCCTACAGGTCTTGATGCTGGGCCTCTGGTGGGAGAGTACACCAAGGGCAATGGGGAGGCTGTCATGCCCCACCACCGGGGGCCCGGCGTCAAGATCTGGTTCTTCTTCATCGGTGGTCGCCTCTGGAAAACCTTGGAAGAGATCAACCTGGTCGAGGGAGGGCTCTACGGTAAGGATATGTCTGAGGCGATCCAGAAGATCCTGGCGAGCGTTGGGAACACGCCGGGCCGTCGCATCGAGGCAGACCCCGACAAGGGGATCTTCCACGATGTCTACGATTGGCAGGACGACAAGACCCATATGCGTCTTTGGGATCGCAACGGTGTCTTCGTCCTTGTCCGTGAGGACAAGGTTGTCCTTGCTAACTTGCCCAACCTCCGGAAAAACAGCGGCAAATCTAGTGATGCTCTTGATCCCTCCGTCGCCAGGATCATCCGGGATGAGAAAAAGGAGCGGGAGGAAAAGAAGGAGAAGGAGAGGAAATGACTCCTTCTCCCGGCCCTCTCTCCCCGGGCGGGCCAAGGGAGTTCACCAAGTGCTGCTTCGGGGTTCTGGCTCCGGCATTGGGCAGTTTCCTTGCACTGATTGCTTGCGATCGGAAGCCTCCCCCGGAGCCTCATCTCGCTCCTTCCGCTGGCCTCCTTCCGGGTGCAAGTGCTTCCGCAAGTGCCTCATCAAGTACTTCCGCAGGCTCCCCGGCCAGCACGGGACCGGCACCTCTGCTCTGCCCTGCGGGCATGGTGGCGATCCCCTCCCAACCTCCCCTTCGGGCCTTCTGCATTGATGCCTACGAGGCGCATCTGGTCGACAAGAAGACAGGGGTAAAGCTTTCTCCCTATTATCCACCCCATCCGAAGCTAGCGGTCAGCTTGGCGGAGCGCTGGGAGAAGGAGCGAAGAGAGGTGGGAGGGGCTCAGGCCCAGGAGATCCCTCTCCCACCGCTACCGGCGTTTCAGCGGGAGGGAGAGATCGAGTTCATGGCGGTTTCCAAGGCAGGAGAGATTCCCAGTGGATATCTCTCGGGTTATGACGCAGAGCGTGCTTGCAGGAATGCAGGTAAGAGGCTTTGTCGTTACAACGAATGGCTCACTGCATGCCAGGGGAGGCAAAAGAGGCAATTCCCTTACGGGGATAGCTACCAGCCGGGTGCTTGCAACATCTGCCGTACGCTCCATCC
>JANWXX010000510.1 GCA_025057345.1 Polyangiaceae bacterium
TCCACCAGCGTTGTATCTCCGGTGTGCTTCTCGTACTGTCCCAACGCCCATAGCATCAATCCGAAGCCATCGAACTCTAGGTTGGGACCATAATCGTTGAAGTCCGTCTCCTCGACCCCAAAGCCGTGGTAGCGTACAAGGCTGATTTGGTACGGCGGCATCTTGTAAGGCTTCAGTTCCTCCCAATGCTGAAACAGCCCTGCCTCCGCCGTCAGGTAGTACTCCAGGGCCATCCGGGCCTCGTCCTTCATGCCGGCGGTGGCCATCGCCACGATGGCGTAGGCGCTGTCCCGGGCCCAGGATACCGTCCACTCTCCCGGGGGCAGGCTCGCTAGAATCGCTCCCTTCCCTCGGTGCTTCACTGTTGCCGGTAGCTTAGCCGGGGTGCTTCCTCCGCTGGCAGCAGGGAAGCGTGTAAACCGGGGCTCCCCATCCTTAGTATGGAACTCCCGAAGGTAGTACTCCTCCTCCCTCGACTGGCCCATGTGAAGCATGGCCGCCGAGTGCCGGTAGAGGTGCTCCTCATCCGGGGAGAGCCCCGACGGTACCTTGAGCTTCTGCTGAAATGCAGCCCACCCAGCTACCTCTGCCTCGAAGAGTTGCTTGGCATCTTTGCTTCCCACGTAGTCGTCGAGCCACTTCTGTACGGTGGCTCCAGCGAAAGGGTTACCGTGGTGCGCAAAGACCACACCGGTCCAGGCTTCGGCGCCAGGGTCCAGGTCACCCAGACCCAGCTGGAATGCACTTACCGAGCCGTCTCCAGTGGGAGCCTCCCCGGTGAGATCCGGAAGGTCACCGGTTCCTCCCTTGGCTACGATCTCGTAACCGTTCTGTGTCACCGGGGCGCCGCTAGACCACGCTGCGTGGTGGACCACAGGCCCCAGCGCCCTCCCCACCACCACTCCGGCGAAGGCCCGCTCCAGAAAATCTTTCTTCGCTTTGTCGTAGGTGATGGTTTCACCCTGTTCGCCAATGTCCACCATGACTCCAGGACGGCCAAAGCCCAGGTGGAAGTTGTGGAGCGAGAACGCTTGAAGGCCAGGGAGCTTGCTGGACCCCTTGTTCCGCAGGCGCAGGGCCATCACAAAGCCGTTGTGGCCAAACCCCTGGGGCATAAAGAAAAACGAGGTCGCTTCTAGATCGCCGTCCGTTTGCACCAGGGAAGCGATGCCAGTTCCGCCTTTCTTCCCTGGGCTCCAAGGAACGTAGCCGCTGGCATCTAGGTCTACGGGAAGTACCGTCAGCCACTTCTGCTGCCCCTTGGCCCGGACCCCGAAGTAGGCGTCGTAAAGCAGATCCCGTGAGCGTACCGCCTGAGGTTGATTGCCAAACCAAACCTCGTGCCCCTGGCTGTCGAGGAGAGGCTCCTCTGTGGCAAACAGGTGCTCTCGGAAGTGGTGGAGGCGGGCTGATTTCAGATCGAGGAGGATCGCCCCATGACCGTTGGCTGTAGGCAGCCAGTGGACCGTCCGCTGTACAGGAACCTCGGCGGAGGTCGGCGCGGTCAGGAGCGACACTGCGAGAGCGCCGAGGCAAGAGAGGCGAAGCCGCCTTCGCGGCCGAAGAAGGCAGGGCGGGAACGTCACGGTTCTTCAGTGTAGCCGGATCAGGCTCGCTTCTTCGAGGCCCGCGCTCGCTGCGTCCGGGTGAAACATTTGGCACATAAAATGCTTGTCAAGTACAGACCCAAGGAGGCCATCATGGCCACCCTGCAGTGCCCCTCCCCCTCGGAAGATCCTCCTGACCGTTGTTCCTGTGCCCCTTGCGAGGCGATTCCCCGACGCCGCTACACCTCTCCTCGAGGGGCTTCCTGGTTGCTTGGGGGCGTCCTAACACTCCTCTTGATGGGAACCACCTTGCGGGTGGCATGGCATAGCGGTCAGGGGGAGGACGAGAGCAAGCTTGGTAGCAACACGGAACCCTCTGCCATAGCACCGACGGCTAAGCCAGATACCCAGCCCCCGGCAGCAAAGCTGCCTACCGAGCAGGAAGAGGATGGCCCTCTACCGGCGGCACTCCCCTTTGATGACTATGTGGCGCGTAAGGCCCTGGAGCTGCGGATGCGAGGGTTCAAGTGTGGTTACCGGGGTCGCGCGGAACTCCGGGTTTCCTTCGCTCCCTCTGGCGCTAGCGTCCGTGCCGAGCTCTTGTCGCCTCGAGTACCGGCGAAGGTAGCCCAGTGTATCGTGGCCCGTTTGGAGCAGACGGCGATCCCAGCCTTTCGGGGAACCGAAGAACGCTCGGTACAAGTTTCCCTAGCGATGCGCTAACGTATCGGGGAAGGCTGGTCGGCGCCAACGAAGGCGCTACACTCCAGCGAATGATCGAGCTGGCCTTCCTCATCATCCTGGTGCTGCTGCTGATCGCTCCCGCAGTGCTCTACCAGGCGCTGAGTGAGCAGCCAGAGCAACCCTTGCTGGTGCTGCGTCAGATTGAGATCACGGGGGGGCCCTATCGAGGCCAGTTCACTCTAGTGCCTGAGCCCTTCGAACTCCCTACCCGTACCCAGGGTGCTGTTGCTCTTAGCTTTCTCTTCGCCGTGTTTGGGCTGCTGCTGGTGATGCCCATCCTCCTGGGGATCCTCAGTCAGTGGGCTGGGACATGGGTGGTGGGTCTTCCGGGGCTGGCGCTGGCCCTGGCCGCCACCGTCACTGGCATCAAGGTGCTTCGTCATGGACCCCAGGCTGCGGGGCTTGCAGGCGTGGTGGGGCTTGGCCAGCTCCTCTTCGGTGGTTGGCTCCTCGCTATCGTGGTCACCGTCACCGATGCCCAGTACGGGCCTCCCTCCGGCTTGATCGAGGAGAACATCGCCCAGGCCCTCTACCTGGTCGGTGGCCAGCTTCGCAGCCATACCTGGGCCTTGCCCTTCTCCGTTGAGGGCGGTTTTGGCCTCCTCCCAGTGCTCTACGGTACTGCCTCCCTCCTTCATGGTATTTTGCTCCTTTCCTCTGCCCGCCTCCTCTCTCAGGTTCGCCTCGCCACCTGAAGTATCACTGGAGCCCTTGTACCCTGGGCACTTGTCCCGCCGCTACCTCCGCGAGGAAAGTGCTCACCAGGGCGCCTCCTATAGGCTCTCGGTACATCACAAAATGCCCATCCTCACCCTGGGTCGGCATCAGTTGCGCTAGCGCTATTGTTGCCTGGCCTCCTCGGGCGTTCCCAGAAACTGCCGACGCCGGACGGAGGCCTAGCAGCTCGAACCCTCGCGCCGGTCGGAGCAGCGGTGCCAGTGGCGTGGCTGCCAGCGCCACCGCCAGTGCCTCGGCGGATACGTTGGGCGTGTAGCT
>JANWXX010000511.1 GCA_025057345.1 Polyangiaceae bacterium
GGCGACCGTGTGGGAGAGTAGGTAGCTGCCAGGAAATCCGTTCAACCCCCTGGAAACCCCAAGCCCCAGGGGGTTTTCTCTTTTTATCTCTCCAGCGATCACGTAATGCTACGACAAGGCTATAACCTGCTTCTTTTCAGTTTTCTTCGCTCGGTTTGCTGTCGCAGGCTGCCTTGCTCTGTTCGCAGAAGCCAATATCTTCTCCCGGCTTTTTGCAGCAATGGAGCCCTCCACTGCAAGTATCCTGGCAGACCTCGCGTTCGCCTGCGAAAAAGTTGCACGAATTCCTGCAAAAGCCAAGGATGATCTGTCCTGATCCGGTGGTTGGATTAGACCAACAGCAGGGTCGTCCGCCACAATCATCTGGACCATCACACTCCCAGCGAGAATCCTGGCCGCACTGGTCAATGGAGGAGACACACTGTGCGTCAACCCCCAACTTGGCTGGATCGAACTTCAGGCAGCATGCACGCTGGGAAGCACTGCCATCACAAACGAGCTTGTCACAGAAGAAATGGCCAGGCTGTCCAAGGATGCCTGTTCCAGATCCTTTTTCGTTGAGGCAGTCCGCCAAATCACTGAGTTGCTTCTCGCAGATGGCAACCTTGGCCACTCCTCCCTCGCATTGCCAAGTCGCTGCGGCAGCGCAGGTGCTATAGGTAGTGTATTCCTTGGAGCAGGCTGTGACCTTAGCGCTGCTCTCGCAGAGTTCGTCGCACTGCCCTGGCGGGTTCTGGGGGCAAGCCAGGGCATCCACCTTGACGCAGGCAGCTTTGCATTCGTCTAGGCCTGGCATTCCGCTGGTTCCTGCTTGCCCTCCCGAACCTCCGACGCCCCCTCCTCCGCTGCCGACCGAGCTAGAGGGAGTGACTGGAGAGGTGCCCCCAGTATCACAGCCCAGGAAGAGCAGCGTAAGAATCGAGGGAAACCAGGGACGCATGGTGCGTGGGCATGATAGCGTGTTGTGGTTTGCCTGGGTCTGGTTTTATTGCCCCGTAGTGTTCCAGGCGCCGCCGTTGGTGGCGTCCTGGTAGTAGCCCCAAGTTCCTTGCCAGGCGCGGACGCCGTTGTTCTGTCGGCTGAAGGTGGCGCGTCCGTAGCCTGGTCGGGGGAAGAAGGTCATCCAGGAGCAGGAGATACGGAGGTTGTCCTGTTCCTTCCGGCAGTCGAGGCGACCTGGAGTACCGTTCTCGGAGAAGCTGCAGGCGACCATAGCCACGTCCTCCGTGCAGGCCATGGGGCCGCGGGTGCTGGAGTAATTTCCTGCCCAGGGAGCAGGTCCTGTCTGGGTGGGAGGAGGCGGCGCAGGTTGGGTAGGCTGGGGAGTGATCAACACAGGCCAAGGGAAGGGGAACGAAGAGCCACCAGCGGTCCCGCCGCCAGTTCCACTGCCTGGCATGGTGGGCCAGGGGAAGGGGAAGAGGAGGCCGCCCGGGGTTCCCCCTCCGGCGCCTCCCGTGGAACCACCACCTGTGGAACCACCTCCCGTGGAAGATCCCGTGCTGCCACCAGAGCCGTAAAGCTGCTGGAGTGCAGCACGATCTAGGGGAGAAAGCCCTTCACGCTGACCGATGGAGACACCAGGAGTCTTGGGGACAATGGTGGGGTTTCCACTTATGCTGAAGGCACGAGCGGAGTAGTGCATGATGCTGCTGTAATCGTAGGTACCGATATCTTGACCGCGCTGGCTGCGGATCTCGAAATTGGAGCGGTGAGCAGGGTCGATTTCGTTCCAGTTAATGACGACGTAGTCGTCACGGTCGCCGCGGGACTGCTCGTGGTAGAAACCAGCTGCGTGGAGGATCTCGTGGACGACACTACCACGGACGCCGCAGCCGCCGACCTGGATCTCCTGAGGTCCGCCGATGCGACCGAGGTAGGAGTAGCAGCCGCTGCTGCTGCCGCTGTCCCGAAAGAAAACATGATCCTGATCGGTGCTGGTTGCTGGTCGGAAGCGGAGGGGTGTTTGGCTTGCAATATGCTGGATAGCCCAGTTGATCCACTCCGTCTTTTCAGGGCCCACGGAGGACTCGATGACATATGGCATCTCGGAGTTGGTCCAAAGGTCGCTGCGGCTGGAGCGAGCGACGGCGCTGAACGTGTCTCCACGAGAGGCGAAGCGGGGAGCTCCGTAGCGGAAGGGGACGAAGGTGGCAGGTCCAAGGAGGATGTCGCCGTCGAGAACCGCCATCCCATCGACGACCTCGAAGGAAACCATACGCTGAAGGGTGCTTCCAGCAAGATACAGCAGCGCACTACTAGCTTGGCGCAAGGAGAAAGGATGGAAGGTTTCGGTAGTAGAGACGTCTGCAGCGGTCTGCCTTGCTCCGGGACTAGTGGTGGAACCTGCGTGAGGAGGCAAGGGAGAGGTACTCGCGCGGCATCCACCAAGCCAGCAGGAGAGGAGGAGGGTGCCGCGAGCGATACCCTGGAGCGAGCAGAGGATGGTCCCCGGAGCTGTTCCGAGGTGCCAGCCAGGGCGTACTAGTTGTCGTAGGATGGTGGGCATGAAGCAGGCTCCTTTCCTGGTGGTGAGTTATGTTTTTCTGGCGTGCAGCCCTAACCCTGCTCCGAGCAGCGTGACGGTGCCTCCTGAGACGAGCGGGCGAGGAGCCGGTGCGTCGAGCCTAGGTCCGGCGGGGTTTCTCTCGACCAAAGCGGCTTCTCCAGGGGTCAGGACGATCTGGGTTCGGGAACACCTGGTGGATTGTGAGGGAGAAGCGCCGATGAAATGCATGCAGATCCGGGAGTCGGAGCAAGGAGGGTGGCGCCTATTTTACGGGACCATCGAGGGATTCTCCCACGAGGATTCGTACACCTATGAGCTTCGGGTGCAACCAGAAGATCAGGGATCGCCACCGATGGATGCACCCGCGAAGAGGTACCGGCTGGTGGAGGTGGTGTCGAAGAAGAAGGTGACACCTTGAATTCTTCCTGTGATTGGACCCCACGTGTTCTCGTCGTTGGGGAGGGGTTGGGCCCTGGGACGTCCGCGTAAGCCTTGATGCGGTGGGTAGGCTGGACGAGGTCCGGGGGGGATGGAGGCCGAGATCGATGAAGGTGAGGGTGATGCCCTTGCCGGTGGCTTCGTGGGAGGTGTCGAGGCGCTCGGTGAGGGAGAGGATCTGGGGGCGCTGCACCGGGATTACTTACGCTCGGGTTGTTTGGCCTTAAGCACTCGGAGCGCTTCTTTGTAGATAGGGGTTTCAGGGTGCTCTTTGGCGAGCTGTTCATAGAGGTCAGTAGCTTCCTTGTAGTTGCCTGCAATGATTGCGTC
>JANWXX010000512.1 GCA_025057345.1 Polyangiaceae bacterium
CATCCGGGCCTTCAAGAAGCACGAGGACGAGCTGATGAAGATGGCGGATGCCCGCCCAGGAACTTGGCTTGCCTACTTGGTCAAAGACGTGGCCTACAATGGCGAAAAGCACAACGGCGTCGACCCCAAGTATCGCCCCCGGGGCTACAACGAGGGCCCTAAGGAGTGAGCCAGCGCGGCCTGGGTTCTTGTGGACGACGGATTACAAGGGAGGATAATTTAGGAAAGAATTCCCGAGCGTCTCCTCCGTACAACCCATGGTCCACGGGTTGCACTGGCCACCGGGGCAACAAGGGAGCAAGCTTTCTCCAATGGATCTTCCTCGCCGCCTTCCCCTCCTCGCCGCCTCCTTGAGCCTGGCCGCCTGCGGATCCATGGCCGATCTCTATCCCCCGGCGCCCCCTCCCCCCCCTCTGGCGGAGGAGGTTCCCCCTGCCGCACCTGCACCGCCGTCCGTACAACCTCCTTCCCCGCCCGAGGCTGAGGCTCCTGACGAGTTTGAGGACACTGATCCAAGCGCATTGACGGATTTCCGACCGTACCTCGACCCTTACGGAACTTGGGTGGAGGATCCCACCTACGGATGGGTTTGGATCCCTGCAAAGACCTACGTGGGGGAGGACTTCGCGCCTTATGTCACCGCGGGACACTGGGCCTTGGATACAGACGACAACTGGGTTTGGGTCAGCGATTACGATGACACCTTCGGATGGGTAGTCTTTCACTACGGGCGGTGGGTCTGGGTTTCCGGTAGCGGTTGGGTATGGATCCCAGGAAGGCGCTACGCCCCTGCCTGGGTGGTGTGGCGCGTGGGCGACCCCGGCTACGACTATATCGGCTGGGCGCCCATGCCTCCTACTTTCTACTGGCGCGCCGGGGTGGTCATCTGGCTCGATATCTACCCGCCGGCCCCCTATGTGTTCTGCTCCACACGCTACGTTTTTCATCATCACGTCCACCACCACATCGTCTCCCGTGATCAGGTTTCTGTCATAGCCTCCCGCACGCGACCCCACGGCCTCCCCTCAGGACACTCCCTACAGCGTGCTCTCGCTACACCTCACCGAGGCCCTTCGGTTTCCAGTGGGCACATCCCTAGCGACGCAGTCCCCAGCAGCAAGTACATCTCCAAACCCGAGCACGCCCACTTCGCCTCACCGCGCGGGATGAACCGCCTTCCGATCCGCGCTACTCAGAGCCCTTCCTGGGCCCCCCAAGGAGATCGCCCACTTGCCCCTCAGGGCTCTCCCCAGACAGGACACACGGTCCGAGAGTTCTCTCGAATAGACCCCCCTACTCGCATCCCATCGAATCCACCTCCGCAGGCTCCCGGGCCCTCTGCTTCCTCGCCAGCTTCCCCTCCCTCCCGTGCCCCGGCACCAACGCCCCACCCAACTCCTCCCCCTAGGACAGCCCCGGCCCCTCGCCCGGCCCCCGCCCCCGCCCCTAGGGCAGCCCCAACTCCCAGAGTGGCCCCAGCTCCTGCGCCACGCCCGAGTCCCCCTTCTCGCTCCTCGTCTCCTCCCCTCTCCCGCCCCTCTCCTTCTCGGGGTGGCAGCTTCGGTGGAAGGCGCTAATCCTTGAAGAATCTCCCATGGCTCTATCCTCCCGCATTCGTTCCTCCCTATCCCTTGTCCTCATGCTAGCTGCCATCCTGGCGCTCAGCGCCTGCTGGGTTGAGCCCGAGCAACCTTACTTGCCTCCCTCCCAGCCCGCGACACCACAACCCACTTCCACGCAACTGCAGCCTGCTCGCGTGGCCATCGCTACCGGAGAAACCCTGGAGGCCGAGCCGGGAAAGGGCGCAGGAGTATTCGTCGAATACCACGGGAACGGAAAATGGCGGGTCTGGGCAACCTGCGACACGCTGATCACCGGCGCGCCTTGCAATTACGAACTTTTTCTTCGCCCAGAGCCAAATGCACGCCTCAACGGGTTGACCATGGGCATCGAGGGCTCCGAAAACAACATCTTCGATGAGATTGACGCGCAACTGATCCGAGTCTCCATGAGAACAACCACCGAAACCGATAGCGTCGAGTTCCGCACGGAACCCCCAGGGGCTGCTACGCAACTCCAGACCCTCCTGGATGGCTCCCTCGATAGCCGGATCATCTTCTGGGTTGGCCCCGAGGTCCTTCACACGGGTGCCCCCACCAACCCGGTCATCTTCGAACCCACCTCCCCCTAAAACCAATCCATACTGTTCCACCCACCAGGAAGGTTTTTTTGACCTCCAATATAAAAGAAGCACAAGGAATAAGACAAGAGGACATAGGGGCACCCACGATGCATGAGGGGCATCGCAAGAACCTCAAGGAAGCCCCAAGAGGGTTGCGTTCATCGATGTGCTCTGTTCCTCTACAGTCCCTAGCGGTTTTGTCACCCTTTCTTTCCAGCTAGGCCACTGCTGGTTCTTCCCGTCTCATCACCTCCCCTGGCAAGTCCAGGCTCTTCGCTACAGTTTCGTATCCGCCGGGAGCACCTTGCGGAACGCTCTTGGCGTCGAAGCAGAACAGGCCCTCGGTCCCGTTACTTTGCTGCTAGAGCGGTAGTGGCCCTGATTGAGATAGGCGAGTTCACCTGCCTACTGACAGCCCTGGTGGCGCTTTCTGCACTGCTGAGCTGCGCTCCCCTCCCCTTAGCGGCCCTGCGGCGCAAGGGGCAGAGTAACCAATGCCGCGATGCCTCAGCGCACTGGGTTTCTACTCTTCTGCCTCTCCCTCGACTAGGCTGTCCTGGCAGGGAGCTTCAGGGGATTCGCTTAGATCCTCCTCTGGGTAGCCCTCTTGCGGGCCAGCCGGGCTTGGATACCTGGGCTTGGGGTCGCGGATCTTCGGCAAACGCTATGACGGATCGTTCCGGTGGTACCAGGCGCTGCTCACGGCACCTTACCTGATCTTTTGGTGCGCCTGGCAGGTCGTGCGGTTGGGTCCCGAAGCAACCTGGAACCAGATCACCCCCTGGCTCTACCTGGGGCGGCGCCCCACCGTGGACGAGCTACCGCCGGAGGTAATCACAGGGATCAATCTCACCGCCGAATTCCCAGTGGACCAACAGCTTCTCAGGAAGTGTTCATACCTATGCCTGCCCACCCTAGATGCCCACATCCCCGAAATATGGCACTCCTCTCGCTGGTAGAGTGGGCCTTGGAGTACGGCGGCGTGCTTTATGTCCCCTGCGCCTACAGTATGGGCGCTCAGCTCTGGTAGCGGCTGTGCTTCTGCTCCGTCAGGGCGAAGCTGCAACCCCGGAGGAAGCTGTCGCT
>JANWXX010000513.1 GCA_025057345.1 Polyangiaceae bacterium
ACGACGTGCTCAACCTGGAAACCGGCGACTTCAACGCCGACTTTACTGGAACGCTCATTGAGGCCAACGGACCTCTGGTGGTCTTCAGCGGTTCGGAGGCCTCCGATGCCCCTACCTTCACTTCCCTCTCCAAGCGCTTCTGCTGCGCCGATCACCTTGAGGAGCAGATCGACCCGATCCGTACTGCAGGTACCCAGTTTGTCGCCGCCCATGGTCCTAGCCGGACCCGAACCGTGGCCAGTGCTGGAGCCCAGCTGGCTGTCATCCCCGAGCCGGATTACTTCCGTGTCGTAGCTGTTTTCGAGGGAGAAACCACTGTCTCCACTACGCTCCCACCGCCGGAGGATTCCTTCGTCCTCTCGGGGCGTGGGGCCTTCCGAACTATCGAGGCGACCCATGATTTCATGATCTTCTCCAACGCGCCGGTGGTCTTGGGCAACGTGAGTCCTTCCCAGGAGGCTGCCGGCATCCGCCGGGGGCTACCGGGAGGGGATCCGAGTTTGCTGGTGGTCCCGCCCATCGAGCAATGGCGTAGCGATTATGTCTTCTTGACACCGGACAAGTATGCCTTCGACTTCCTTACCGTGGTAGCACCTCCCAACGTGGAGGTTACCCTCGACGGCGAAACACTCACCGCGGATCTTTGCGAGATCGCCCCTGCCGACGGCCTTGAGCCTTCCCAGCGCGGAGGTGCCCCACCCCCCTTCCTCGTTTACCGCAGCCACCACAGCTTTGCCACCATCGACCCTACCAAGAGCGCCCCTGCCAACCTTCTTCCCGATGAGCAAAACGATGGTGTCCACCGGGTCTCCGCCCCGGTCCCGGTCGGGGTGCTGGTTTCGGGCTTTGACAGCTTCGTCAGCTATAGCTACGCCGCAGGTACCCAGCTCAAAGAGCTTACCCTCCGATGATCCAAGATCGCCTTCGGTCCCTCCTCCTCCTGCTCCTGCTGGTAGCCTCCTCCGCCTGTACTACCCTGAAGAGCTTTTCGATGACCCAGGTTCCTGCGGATCGCTCCCGTCCCGTGGAGGCGTCGGAAACCAGCGGTGGCCTCTTTGGGATCTTCTTCTCCAACTCCTTCGTAGATGAGGTAGCTGAGCAGCTCCGTGCCAAGTGCCCTCAGGGTCGTCTCTCTGGGGTCGTCACCAAGTACGAGTCTACTCTCTACGTCATTTGGGTTTCTCGGAAGATCACTGCCACGGGCTACTGTCTCCCAGGCGCACCGTCTCCAGGGGCTCCCGCTGCTGCCCCCTCTGTTGTTTCGCCCTCGCCCCCTGGAGGTACACCGTGATCGATCCTCGTGTGCTCCTGGCTGCCCTTGCTCTGTCGACAGCGACAGGATGCACCTACAGCATCCATCAGGTCCATACGACCGACTATCTAACCGAGGTGCCTCGGGGACGTTCCCGGGAGATCTCCGCCGAAGCCACCCAGGACGTGATCTTGTACCTGACCACCTCCACGGCTTACGTCGATCAAGCCTACGAGCGCCTGCTCGCCCAGTGTCCCAACGGAGAGATCGTGGGCATCCACGGTCGCCACAGCACTGCCCACAGCTTCCTCTCCTTTACCAACAAGCTAGTGCTGCACGGCCTGTGCGTCGAATGAATCGCTTGCCCATCTTAGAGTCCATTGACAGGAATGTCCTGAACAAAAGAATATAACCTCGCCGGATCGACGTTCTCCTCGCCTAGAACCTTTCCACGTTGCAGGTGGGTTGGTAGCCGCGATGATCCATTCGATCTTGCTTCTGCTCATGTGCGGCGCTTCTTTTCATTCCTCTCGCCCCTTAGCTTCATTAGCATATCGACTCGGCCTCAAGTTGTTCGTTTTCAAAGCCTTCCTGGTCCCTTTTAGGAGGCAGATTCATCTCGGAGAATCGGCAAAAATCGAATGTCTCCAGCGATGAAATCATAATTGTAGATGGTGCGCATGGCGTTCTCCAGGTTGCCCCATCGGGCCTGATGAGTGGTCATGATGATGTCGACGAGTCCCTTTCCAGGATTGGTCTGGAACATTTGTTCGATGCTGATGCCAAATGCACCTAGGGCTGAAGCGATACCGGCGAGGACACCGGGGCGATCCTGAACAGGGAAGCGGAGATAGAAGGAAGAAAGGACCTCTTGCAGCGGTAGAATTTCCCGGGTTTCCATCTGGATGCCCCGGGTAGCCAGGCCCGCCACTCCGGCGAGGCGGGCCCGAGCAACATCCACCAGATCGGCGACGACGCTGACCGCGGTGGGCATGGCTCCTGCACCTCGCCCAGAGAGCAAACAGGGGCCAAGGGCGCGCCCCTCGACCCGAATGGCGTTGAGGACTCCGGAGACGCTGGCTAGTACGTCGCCCTCGGGGACCAGCGCTGGATGCACCCGAAGCTCGACCTTATCTCTATGATCGCGCCCCACCGCTAGGTGCTTGATCCGGTAGCCGAGGCGCGCGGCAAAGCGATGATCGTCAGCATCAAGGGTACGAATCCCGGAGGTCGGAACCTTATCCTCACGGACCCGAGCACCGAAGGCCAACATAGCAAGCACCACCAGCTTCTGTGCAGCGTCGTGACCGTCCACATCCAGAGAGGGCTCGGCCTCTGCATAGCCTAGGCGCTGAGCCTCCCGCAATGCTTGCTCGAAGCTCCAGCCATCCTCCCGCATGCGGGTCAGCATGTAGTTGCAGGTGCCATTGACGATGCCATGGAGCTGCTCCACCCAGTCGCTGGTCAGTGCCTCGCGTAGCGTTCGGATGACCGGGATTCCACCACCTACCGAAGCTTCAAATGCCAGGTCTGTACCCTGTTGTACCGCTAGATCGAGCAGCTCCGGACCTCGTCGCGCAAGCAGCAATTTGTTGGCTGTCACCACCCCGAGCCCTCGCCGTAGCGCCCGCTCGATGAGGGCGCCAGCATCCTGCTCCCCACCGATGACCTCCACGAGGACGTCCAGCTCCGGGTCGCTGAGAACTTCCTCAGCACTTGTTGTCACCCATCCACGCTCGCAGGCATCGTCACGCTCTTTCGTAGGATCGCGTACGAGCACTTTGCGCACCACCAGCGGTGCTCCGACCCTCGACGCCAAGTAGGCGCTGTTCTGCTTGAGGAGGCGCAACACCCCCCCGCCCACGGTCCCGCATCCCAACAGTGAGATCCGGATCGTCTTCGCGTCTTGCATAGCTGACTCTTAGCTAAGGTCAACGCGGTCGAAAAGTTGCTACTCCAAGGTCATC
>JANWXX010000514.1 GCA_025057345.1 Polyangiaceae bacterium
GGCCTCATCGCCGCCCGGACCCACCCCCGTCCCAGCCTACCCACTCGGGCTTTGCCACCCCACCACCTCCCCTGGGCACTTTTGATTCGGGGGCCTCTCCGGAGCGCATTGCCTCCCACGCCCCCCTGCTCCCTATGGAGTTGGGCATGCTTGGATGCATGATTCTTCTGGGTGGTGCTGCAGGTGTATCCTCCCGGGGAAAGAAGGGCGATAGGAAATCCGACTGACTGGATGATCAGCAAAGCTGATACGAAGTCCTCCGTGATAGCGATCACCTTGGGGTACGACCATCAGCGGCTACGGAAGACAGCTGCAAGATAGATCTTCCTCGCGTTGCCCCTCTAGGTTCTTCGTGGTTGAATCATCAAGTGGTGTTCTCCTCCCGAGCAGTCCTATCAATTGCATTTCTAGTTGTTCTCGTAAGCTGTTACGACGGGACCGTGCTCCTTTTCCCAGACGCGCTGCCAATAGCCAGCGGAGGGGCTGCTGGCGCTGGGATGACTGCTCTGACGCCGTCCTGCGAGGGAAAGCTGACTCCCAACGACTGTGCCACTTGCGTCGAGGCAGCCTGCTGTCCTTCTCTGTTGGTGTGCGAGGAGGACATGCGGTGTGTGGCCTGCGTTCGCGGCTCTACCTCCCCCAAGTGCGCCGAGTGGACCAGTTATCTTGAGTTCAAGGAATGTATCGAATCCTTCTGCAGCGATGTCTGCAAGGAAGCCCCGCCCCCGAAGCGCTGTAACCCGATCACCAACGAGGGTTGCGACAACGGAGAAGCTTGCGATCTGGGCCCCTCCGGGCACCAGTGTTATCCACCTCCGAACGACAGGAAAATCTGTGAAACCTGCGACCCCTCGAAGGGGCTCTTCTGCGCGGCCGGAGGGGGCTGCGTCGACGGACGATGCTTCCGGTACTGCTGCAACAAGGACGACTGTGGCAGCGGCTTCTGCGACAAGAAGGTAACCGGCTCCAAGTTCTATGGAGTCTGTGTCGATAAACCCGTTCTTGTCTTTGAGGAGACAACCCTTATTGAACCAGCCTGCGATGCTCCGGCCGTCGCCCCCTCCCAGGGGCTCTGCTTCCCGGTACAAGGTGGGCCCAACGACCTCGTCATCGACTGCAAAGCTCCCCTTCTTTCTCCTTCCTCGGGGAACTGTCTGCCACCCAATACCTCCCTCGACTGCAACCCGGTCACCAACGGAGGCTGCAAGATCGGTCAAGCTTGTGATGGTGCCAAGGAGAGCTACCGCTGCTATCCCCCCCCCAACACCGAGGAGATTTGCGACGCCTGTGATCACCTCAACGGACTCCACTGCCGTGCAGGTCATGCCTGCATCCAGGGAAAATGCGCCAAATACTGCTGCGACGACTCTGACTGCAGCGAGGAAGGGGTCTGCTCCATGAAGGATGGACGTGGCATCGGCGTCTGCTTGATCCCTCCTCCGGGAGCTGCTGGCGTTGGAGGAAGCTCCTCTCTGTGAAGCACCTCCACCTCTTCACGACGCTTCTTGTTGTCTTTGCTCCTGTGGCAGCGCAGGCCCAGCAGCCCCCCCGCTTTGCCCTTGCCTCGTTTGAGCCATCCCTCCCGGGGGACCGTTTCTTCTCCGTTCCAGATGCCTCGGTACGCCTGGATACGCTCCCGCTAGGCCGACGCCGCGGGGGGCCTCTCGGAACCTGGCTCGCCGGTGCTGCTGCCTCCTTGGAGGTCACCTCGGGCCTGCTGGTTGCTCGCGGCGCCGCGTCGCCCTGGGGATGAGTCTCCCGCTTCTGTTCTTCCAGGGAGATGACCCGGAGGCTCTCTCTCTCCTTGGGCTAAGTGCATCCACGGGCCTCCTGGGGGATCTACGCCTTTCCCTCCGAGGCACCTTGCTAGGTGCTCCCCAGAACCCTTTCTCCCTTGCGCTTCAGGTTGCCACAAGGTTCCCCACGGGCAATCCTGCCAGCCTTCATGGGGATCTCCACCCACGCCCTGAGCTGCGGCTGATCACCAGCGGTAAGGAGGGACACTTCACCTACGCACTCTCCACAGGCTATGAGCGCCGCTCCTCCCTGGACACTGGGCAAGGGCGCCTTGGTCCAGCCCTTCTGTTTGGAGCGGCCGCAGGGTACGCGGTTCCGATCCGAGCTGTATCCCGGCGCTTCAATGCACTCCAACTCTCCGGGGAGATCTTCGGAAGCTCCTTGCTTCCGGAAGCCCCCTTCTTGGCTCCACGAAACACCCCTCTGGAGATGCTCCTCGGTATCCGTTGGTTTGAGGAAACCCCTGGCAACACCTATGTGGCGCTCGGAGTCGCAGCAGGGCCAGGGCTAACCAATGCCCCAGGAACCCCAGGCTTCCGCACCCTTGCTACCCTATCGTTCTCCGCGGGGGACGACGAGTGGCCGGAGGATCGAGATGGTGACGGCATTGAGGATCGCATGGATGCTTGCCCCGAACGGTCGGGCCCTCCTGCTGAGAACCCTACCGCCCACGGCTGCCCCCCCCGTCCGGATCTGGACGGCGATGGTATCTCGGATGACCAGGACGCCTGCTTCGATCGGCCAGGCCCTCCCTCGCCGGTGCGCGCTCGCAATGGCTGCCCTCTCCCCACTCCTCCTCCTGAGCCTCCTCCTCCCTCTCCCGAACCACCGTCCTCTGAACCTCCCTCTCCCGAGCCATCTCCTCCTGAGCCTCCTCCCCGGGAGGTGCTTCCCATTGAGGAGCAGATCCTCTTCGAGTACCGGAAGGCCACGCTTACCCCAGCCTCCGAGCGACCCTTGCGGCAGGTAAGCGAGTTCCTGATGGCACACCCGGAGATCCTCGAAGTTACCGTTGAGGGACATACGGATCCAAGTGGAGAGGCAAAGTTCAATGAACGGCTCTCGCTCCAGCGTGCAGAAACTGTACGGAACTGGTTGGTTCACCATGGCATTGACCCACGAAGGCTGAAAGTGATCGGCCTAGGGAGCCATCGTCCTGTCGCCAGCAACGATACGGAGGAAGGTCGTCAGAAGAACCGCCGTGTCGTTTTTGTCGTGACCCGGAGAGTTCCTCCACCCTGACCGGCGGGTAGAGAAGATATCGGGCAAATACCTGATTTATGTCACGGAACAATAGGAATTCTCCTGTTGGAGAACTCAGGAATCCTTCGTAAAATTGTCCTATGAAAAAGACAACCTCCAGAGCCTTGATCCTTGTGCTCCTCGCTTCTGCATGGCATGCAGGCTGCGGTGGCAGTGAT
>JANWXX010000515.1 GCA_025057345.1 Polyangiaceae bacterium
GTCTTTGGGCGAAGCGATAAGGAACAGGATGTAGTCGGTGTCAGAGAGCACCTTGTCCTTGGATGTGGCCATCGGAGTGTAACAGCCCGATATTCCTCAACATTCCTGGGTGGGTGCGTAACCCATATCTAGGTCAGAAGAAACGCCGAAGCTGACCGTAAGTGCAAATCAGCTCGGCCGTCTTCTGGGCAAATTCCTGCTCCTTGCGCTCACAATCGGCCGAGAGCTTGCGAGAAACTTCAGCTCACTAGGAGAGAGCTCCCGCCTGATCTCCTTGAGACTCGATATGTCCACGAAACTCCTCGTTAGAAAAGGAGAGTTCTCGATTTTCCTCGTCAGCGAGGGGTCAAGCTCATATCCTCGTTTGAACCATCGTACCCAAGGCCCAAACCATGCCAAAGAATCATGGCCAGAATCATCGCCTAGCATCTCCATTGCGGCGAGAAGGCAACCCCCCCTAGGCTCCTTGTCCCGTGGAAGATGCTTCCGCACACCGCTCCGACGTTGGGATTGCTCTGCTGCTGGGGGCAAGTTATGTGGGGCTGCTCCTGGCCACCGTGTCGGACCTTGGCTACGCGAGGGACGAGGGCTTTTATTTCCATGCTGCAGAGCGCTACGCTGCCTGGTTGGAGCTGCTTGCCCAAGCCCCCTCGGAGGCACTGGAACGTTCTGCCCTCGACGGGGCCTTCTCAACCAACCGGGAGCACCCGGTTCTTGCCAAGATCCTGTTTGCGCTGAGTTGGCTAGCGCATCGACGCTGGAACATCTTCCCGGACGAGGGAACTAGCTTCCGTTTCCCAGGGATGTGCTTCGCTGGGCTGGCCGTGGGGCTCTGCTACCTCTGGGGAGTGCGCTCCTGGAGTCGGGCAGCAGGGGCCATGGCAGCCCTTCTGTTTGCCCTGGTTCCCACCACGTTTTACCACGGGCACCTGGCTTGCTTCGACGTTCCCATCACAGCCATGTGGTTGTTGGTAGCCTTCTGCTACCATCAATCCCTGGTCAGGGGAAGCTGGCGCTGGGCTCTGGCGACGGGGGTAACTTTCGGGCTAGCACTGAACACCAAGCACAACAGCTGGTTCCTCCCTATCGCCTTCGTGATCCATGCGCTCCTCTCCCGGGGGGCTGGGCTGCGACGTTCCTTCGTGGGAGGGCGGATCTCTCTACCGCTGGCCTTGGCAGCAATGGCTATCGTGGGGCCACTGGTGTTCGTCGGGCTGTGGCCGTACGTGTGGTACGACACGGCAGCACGCCTTGCCTCTTATGTGCAGTTCCACACCCACCACGATTACTACAACATCGAGTACTTGGGAGTGACCCACTGGAAGCCCCCTTTTCCTCGAAGTTACGCCTGGGGGATGACCGCTGCTACGGTCCCCACGGTCACCCTGGTGCTGACGATGGTGGGGGCTGTGGTGGGCCTGCGAACCCCTGGAACAACCCCAGGCTCTGTGCTCCTGCTGTGGGCGCTGGGAGTGCTGGTGAACTATGCTCCCTGGCTCTCCCCCAACACCCCTATTTTCGGGGGCACCAAGCACTGGATGACGGCTTACCCTTTCCTGGCGCTATTCGCCGGGGTCGGGTTTGACTGGGTAGGGAAGAAACTAGCCGAGGCAGTTTCTGAGGCGAGGCAGAAGATGGTTCCGTGGGTAGTAGGTGCGATGGTAGGGTCGGCACCGTTGGTGGAGACGCTACGAGCCCACCCCTGGGGGCTAGCAGCATACACCCCTCTGGTAGGCGGGACGCCAGGGGCCGCAACTCTAGGGCTCAACCGGAGTTTTTGGGGATACACCACCGGTAGCGTGGTGGATGTGCTCAACGAGCGGGTTCCTCCCAACGGGACGGTCTTCGTCCACGACACCGCCTGGGAATCCTGGAGGATGCTCCAGCGAGACGGACGCCTCCGCCAGGATCTCCGCGGGGTATTCCACCTCGACGGCGTGGACGCAGCACTCTACCACCACGAACAGCACATGAGTGGGGTTGACTACCAGATCTGGGTGGCGTTGGAGACAACAACCCCTACGGTGATCCGCGGCCTGGACGGAGTACCAACAATCTGGGTTTACCTCCGCCCTGGTCGGGCACCGAGGCAGGAACCATGCCGTTGACGGCGAGGGGAAAGGGGTTAGGTTGCCCGGCGCGAATCCGAAGGGTAACACGGGGCTCCCTTCGGGCCCTCCCCACCGCATCGCAGGGCGGATAGTTGAGCCCCACAGTGAAAGGGTCTGCGCCCATGGGCAAGATTATCGGTATCGATCTCGGCACCACCAACAGCGTCGTCGCCATCATGGATGGCAAGGAGCCGAAGGTCATTGTCAACGAGGAGGGCTCCCGCATCACACCGTCGGTGGTGGCCTTCGATGACAAGGGAGAGATCCTGGTAGGGCAGATCGCCAAGCGCCAGGCAGTGACCAACCCAGAGAACACCATTTATTCCGCCAAACGCTTCATTGGCCGCCGCTACGAGGAGGTCATTGAGGAGGCCAAGCGCGTCCCCTACAAGGTCGTTAAGGCCCCCAACGGGGACTCCTGGATCGAGGTCCGGGGCAAGGCGATGGCACCTCCCGAGATCAGCGCCAAAGTGCTCCAGAAGCTGAAGAAAGCTGCGGAAGATTACCTCGGGGAGAAAGTCACCGAGGCCGTCATTACCGTGCCTGCTTACTTCAACGACTCTCAGCGGCAGGCGACCAAGGACGCCGGGAGGATCGCCGGGCTGGAGGTCAAGCGCATCGTCAATGAGCCTACTGCCGCTGCCTTGGCTTATGGTCTCGACAAGAAGAAGGACGAGGTAATCGCTGTCTACGACTTCGGCGGCGGCACCTTTGACATCTCCATCCTAGAGGTTGGCGACAACGTGGTGCAGGTTATCTCCACCAACGGGGATACCCACCTGGGCGGCGACGACATTGACATCCTTGTGATGGATTGGCTCATCGCCGAGTTCAAGAAGGATACCGGCATCGACGTGTCCAAGGACAAGATGGTCATCCAGCGGCTCAAGGATGCTGCCGAGCAGGCCAAGATTGAGCTTAGTTCCAAGACCTCTGCCACCATCAACCTCCCCTTCCTCACCGCGGACGCCTCCGGCCCCAAACACCTCGTCAAGGATCTCTCCCGCGCCAAGCTGGAGCAGATGATTGCTCCTCTAGTGGAGCGCTCCATGGAACCGGTCCGCAAGGCCCTGGCCGACGCCAAGAAGAAACC
>JANWXX010000516.1 GCA_025057345.1 Polyangiaceae bacterium
TGGATCAACGACCGCGGACTCCGCAAGAAACCTTCCTTGTCCGCATCCAGAATGGCCACCAAAGACACCTCCGGAAGATCGAGCCCCTCTCTCAGCAGGTTGATGCCGATCAGAACGTCGTAGACACCCTGACGGAGATCCCGAAGGATGTCCACCCGCTCCAGCGTATCCACATCCGCATGGAGGTAACTCACCTTGAGATTCCTCTCCCTGTAATACTCGGTGAGATCTTCCGCCATCCGCTTGGTTAGGGTGGTCACCAGCACACGCTCGTTCCTTGCAACACAGGCCTTAATCTCTTCATAGAGATGGTCAACCTGACCTTCTACCGGATGCACCGAGATCTCCGGATCGACCAATCCCGTGGGTCGTATGATTTGTTCGACAAAGACGCCCTCCGTCTTCTGAAGCTCGTAGTCTCCCGGCGTTGCTGACACGAAGAGCACACAACGCATAAATCGCTCAAACTCCTCGAAGGTAAGGGGACGATTATCCATGGCGCTCGGCAAGCGAAAGCCATAGTCGACTAGGGTCTGCTTCCGCGCACGATCTCCCCGAGCCATCCCACCGATCTGCGGTAGCGTCTGGTGGGATTCGTCTACCACCAGCAAAAAATCTTCGGGGAAGTAGTCCAACAAGGTCTGCGGAGGTGCCCCCGGCGAGCGCCCGGAGAGGTGCCGAGAGTAATTCTCAATCCCTGGGCAGAACCCCATCTGTTCCATCATCTCCAAGTCGTACTGAGTACGCTGCTCTAGCCGTTGTTTCTCTAGAAAACGTCCCTCCTTGTCAAAAAAATCAAGGCGCTCTCGAAGCTCATCTCGGATGGCCATAGTAGCCCGGCGAAGCTGCTCCTGCGGGGTCACATAGTGGGATCCAGGAAAGATCACGTAGCGCTCCAGCGCCCCCTTCACCTTACCGCGAAGCGGGTCCACTTCCCGGATCGCCTCGATCTCATCACCGAAGAACTGGATACGGATCGCCGTCTCCTCCTCGTACATCGGAAAGATCTCCACTACATCCCCCCGCACCCGAAACGTTCCACGGTGGAAATCGATGTCATTGCGCTCATACTGGACGTCGACCAGCCGCCGTAGCAAGCGATCCCGAGGCATCTCCTCCCCCACCCGCAGGTCAATCGCCAGCCCCCCGTAGCTCTCCACATCCCCAATACCGTAGATGCAGCTCACCGACGCGACGATGATCACGTCACGCCGGGAAAGCAGGGACTGAGTAGCCCCGTGCCTCATCCGATCGATGGCATCGTTGATGATCGCATCCTTCTCAATGAAGGTATCTGTCGAAGGAACGTAGGCCTCCGGCTGGTAGTAGTCATAAAACGAAACGAAGTACTGGACCGCATTGTTCGGAAACAGCTCCCTCATCTCTCCAAAGAGCTGCGCCGCCAGGGTTTTGTTGGGAGCAAGAATCAACGTCGGCTTCTGAAGCCGCTGGATGATCTGCGCCACCGTAAACGTCTTACCGGAGCCAGTCACCCCCAGCAGTGTCTGGCACGGCAACCCCCTTTGGAACCCCTCCGTCAACTCTCGAATGGCTTTTGGCTGATCGCCCCGCGGCTCAAAGGCACTCACAATCTCAAAGGGTCGACTCATGAGAAGCCCTCGTTATGACCCGTCCAGGCTCCCCCCGCAACCCTCCTTGACCCCCTCTCTACCAGAAATTTGTCCGCCTTTCCCACCGCGCGCTAGCCCAAGCAACCATGCGCTTCCTCCTAGCGGCCACCTTCACCTTGATCCTTCCTTCCTGCGCCGCTCCCTCCCGTGCCCAACGTGTCCAAGAAGCTGCCTACGAACTGAACGTCGGCCTTCGCTTCGGCCACACCGCCCTCGCCCTGGAGAAGGTTGCTGCCCAAGAGCGCGCTGAATTCCTCAAGCGCCACCGCCACTGGCACGGACGACTCCGCGTTGTGGACGTGGAACTAGTCGGCCTCAACGTTCGGGACAATGAAGCTGATATCTTCGTCGCCATCCAGTGGCAGCGCGCTAACTATAGCGACGTCAACAGCTCCATCATCCACCAGCGCTGGAAGGACCACCGCGGCACCTGGCAGCTCGTCAGTGAAACCTACGCCCAGGGTGACCAGGGGATCTTCTCGGACGAAAGCCCCCAACCTCCCGCAGATACTCGGGCTCCCCGCTACCAGATCACTGTCATCCGGTGACCTGCCCTCCTACTTACTTCTTAACAGCTACCTTAGCTGCGGCTTGAGCAGCCTCCTGAGCCTTACGCTCTCGAGCCTTTTTCTTGGTTTGCGCCTTGCGGCGGCGCATCTTCATCGAGTTGCGGCGGTCGTGCTTTCCCACGGCTCACTCCTTGGGGGCTGCCGGTTGCGGGTTGTTCTTCCGGTCCATGGCTTCTTGGAGGCCAACCCGGATCCGACCACGGCGGGGCATCTTCTCTTGCTTCTTATTCTTCGCAAGCCACTCGTGCCGCTTGCGCACGTTCCAAAGAGCGTAGTTAGCCATGCTTCTCCTTTGAATAGGGAGCAGCAGTATGCTCCGTTTCCTCCAAAAGGCAACACCTTGTAGAGGGGTAGGAACGCTCCATTTCCACCGAACCCCTGCACGAGACGACTTCCTTTGCTAACTAGGAAAGCATTTGGCTAGGCTCTGGGATACCCCTCACGAAGCGAGCACCTCCCCCTCCCGGATACTTGTAGCGAGGCCGCCAGGGCTCACTTGGAGGCGGTGGGGGCGGGATTGACAATGGGTTTCCCGTGCATGTCGTCCACATCGTTGCGGGTGCCATGGTCGCTCAGCGTAAAGAGGAACAGAAAGCTGAGGAACAACAACCCCGACACCAGCACCAGCGAGTGAAACGGCTTGTCGTGGCGCAGGTGCATGAAGAAGAAGGCGACCAGGAAGGCCTTGACGGTGGCAATGAGCACTGCCACCGCCACGCTGGCAGCACCGAAGTCGATGTAGGAGGCCCCTACGGTAACAGCCGTCATCACCAGCAGGGCACCAAACACCGCAAGATAAAGCCAGAGCGGATCGACATGGTGCCCGCTGTCGCCATGATCGTGATCGTGGTTGTGGGTTTCGGAGGTGGCCATGAGTGCCTCAGGTGATGAGGTAGAGCAGCGGGAAGAGGTAGATCCAGATGAGGTCGACCAGGTGCCAGTAGAGCCCTACGATCTCAATCGGCGTATAAAATTCAGCAGAGAAATCG
>JANWXX010000517.1 GCA_025057345.1 Polyangiaceae bacterium
TAGGTGTAAGATGCCCCCGGCTTCAAATCTCCTAGGGTTAGTGCGTGGAACGCGGTCTTCTCTTCGGTGGTCGCACGGATCGGTTTGCCATCGCCCCCGGACACTTCCACAACGCCACCCACCGGCTCGCTTCCCTCCCAGCGGATCGACACGCTCGTCTGCCCGAGCCCCTGGAGGTAAGGCCCCTTTACGAAGCGGTACATCTCGGCCCAGGCCTCCCCTGGGGTCAGCACCGCTACTAGCGCCGCCAGCCGGAGTGCTCCCTGGTTCCATTGCATCTCTCGGTCGTTACTTTGGTTCTCCGCACCACGCAACCGTCGATCCCTTGGCGTTTTCCGGTGGTTCTGTGCTGCCGGGTAAGCTAACCTTTCTCCAAGAAAGGTTGCATGGGGATGTGCCGATTGCCTTCGCTACGAGCGCTGCTTGTCTGTGCTGGGTTCCTTCTCGTCGGTTGCCGCGGGCAAAGCGCAGGGGAAGCGCCAGATACTTCCCCTGCCTCACCACTCGCTGCTCCTGCGCCGGAACCTAACCTCCGAGCTCCGTTGGTCCTCCGTCTCCAGGAACCCCGCTCACTATCCTCTGGAGAACTTGAGGTGGAGGCTCGTATCGAGGTCTTCTCTCCTGTCCCCTTCCCAGTCACCCTTCGTGCCACGTTGCCCCAGGGTGCTTCTCTCTCCGAAGGTAAGCTCGACGAGTCCCTCGGCCCTCTTTCTCCAGGTACCTTCTCTCGTACCTTTCGCTTGCGTACCACTGGGGCCCTCGACGCCTCCGACCCCTTCCGGTTGGCTCTCCAGGGTGAGGCCCTTGATCGCTCCGCTGGAGTCTATGCTGAGAGAACCCTGCCAGCACGACCGGAGACTTCAGCAACCCTCTCGTTCTCTCCCCCTTCTGTACGTCGTCCTCCTGCCCCTGTTCCTCGCTAAATTTGTTCCGCTGCTCCTGGTTGATTCAAGTAGATCGAGGTTGATTCATGCCATCTCGCCTTTCCCTCCTCACGAGCCTGGTCGTTGGGTTTATCTGTACGAGCTGCACCCTGCAGATCCAAACTTCGAACGGCCAGGGTGGGCAGGCCGGTACTGCACCCGCTGCAGGTGCCGGAGGTTCCGATGCAGGGACGGCAGGTTGGGGTGGCGAAGGTGGCGTAGGAGTCAACGGGGGGGAGGGGGGGCAGGGAGGATTCGAGAGCGATCCGTGCAAAGGGGTACCTGCAGAGGGGCGCTGCCTAGGACCATCCACCTTCGAGCGATGTGTAAACAGTGGTGTGCCTGGGGAGGGACAAGTGTCGGTCCCCCAGGTGGTCCAAGGGACATGTTCTCCAGGGACAGTCTGCAAGCAGCAAGAGGATTGGACGGGATGTGTTCTGGAGGCCGACTGCGTGGAAGGGGCTTCCTACTGCGAGGGGCCCTCGGTTCAGGTGGTTTGCCTCGGGGGCAAGTGGGTGAAGCATCCCTGCGGTGGTCAGGAGGAATGCCGCGTGTCCTTGGGTGGTGCCGTCTGTACAGCTACGGTGAGTGAGGCGGGACAGACGTTCCAGATCAAGGGGCGGCTCTTCTATGAGTACCGTCCGATTCGGCAAGATCGAACGGACTACGATGTGCCGACCCTAGACTCAGCCAGAGGCCTGATTGCCCTAGCCTACGACGGGGATGAATACCTGGGGGGAACCTACACCTCCGAGGAGGACGGGACATTCTCCATTGAAGTCTCCAAGAAGCCGACACCTGCTACCTCGCTTTACTTCTTCCCCATGCTCTATGACCAGGGCTGGGTGCCCCAGTTCGCCGTGGCCGTCCCCGACACGCTCTCCTATACCAACCTAAAGAGCAGTGCCTACTATGCCTTCGGCCGCACCACCGGGGAGGCGCTGGACGTAGGTTCCATCGTGGTAACAGAGGCAGAAGGCTCCGGGGCCATTCACATCCACCAGTGGGTGCTCTATTCCATCCTGCAGCTGCGGTTGATGGCGCCAGAGGCCAAGCCCTTCAATGTGCTGGCGCTCTGGGCCCCTGGCAAGCGCTTCGACTGCGGCAATGGCACCTGCTATGTCCCACGAGGCTTGGGTGCTACCGTCGACTACGGGAGCGGTCAAGATTTCTATGAAGGTGCACTTCTGATCTCAGGTACCAGCATCACTCCCCATGAGCTCTCTTCGAGTGTCATCCTCCATGAGTTCGGCCACTACACCATGGATGCGTACTCTCGCTCTCCCTACGAGGCTGGGCCCCACTCCCTCTCCATGCTGGAACCTCCTGGGATGGCTTGGAGCGAGGGATGGGCTACCTACCTTGCCCAAGGGATGAAGCAGGATCCACTCTACTTCGACAAGCAGGAGGGCACGGTCTGGTGGTACAACGTGGATAAGCCTTATCCCTCTGCGCCTAAGCTCAACCCGAATGGTCCCATGGATCAGCAACTCGGTGAGGGAAACGTCACCCACATGCTGTGGCATCTTGACGATACCGTCGAGGAGGGGTGGGACAAGAGCAATCTCCAGATGCCATCTCTCATCCGAGCATTCACCTCCAAACGCCTCATGGATAAGAGCATGAATCGCGGCTATAAGACCGTTGACTTCGTCGATTTCCTCGATGCGCTTCGCTGCGGTGGTGCCCCCTCCGCAGGGGTTCTCTCGGTGACGAAGAACGAGGGCTTCCCCTACGACAACAAACCGACCTGCGCCAAGTGAGTCTTCCTCTCACGGAGGGCGAGCACTTCCGTGATGAAGTGGAAGAGATCCACCATGCGGAGTCTTCCTCTCACGGAGGGCGAGCACCCTTGAGCAACTGGAACGAGTTGGTGTCGACAGGAGCGTGTGGCCATCGACTTCGTTGCCCACCAGGAAGCCCTTGCCGCCCTCGTGCTTTCTCGAAGCCCTGGCATTGGGGCAGCCTCTTTTCTAGCGCTGCTTCGCCGTTATGGATCTCCTTCGGCGGCCCTTGCTAACTGGGTGCCAGCTCCCTCGTCTCGTCGCAAATCTCCTACCTGGGAGGGCCTTGATCGAGCTTGGCACTGGCTGGAGAGCGGAGGGCTCCTGTTCTACCCGGGTGGTCCTCTGTACCCGAAGCGTCTCCTCGACCTCAGGGAGCCTCCTCCGGTGCTCTTCGTGGACGGCGATCCAGAGACGTTGACTCTCCCCTCGGTCGCTCTCGTCGGTGGGCGGCGAGCTGCCCCCGGTGCCCTTGCTGCC
>JANWXX010000518.1 GCA_025057345.1 Polyangiaceae bacterium
GTGCTGGGTGCTGGCCATCCGCATCCAGGGATACTACTGCGTCTAGCCCTGCTGTCTTTGCTTCCTCCAGCAAGGATTGGAGTGCGGCTCCCTTTCCCTGGTTCTGCCGGTGTCGCAGCACCCGCGCTCCCGCTCGCATAGCCTCCTCCCCCGTAGCATCCGTGGAGCCGTCATCCAGCACCCACACTTCATCAAACCAGGCTCCCAGTTCCTTGATCAAAGGACCTACCGTTCTTGCTGCCTGGTAAGCTGGGATAATTGCGACCCGCATGGGGTGCCCATTAGGGCCGCTGTCCTCTCGCTACGTCAACGTCTGTGGTACATCTCCCTGTCCCATGGATGATCTGCCTCTGCGGCTGCAGGCCAAACGCGAACTTCGCAAGCGCTTGCGCGGCATCCGCAGCTCCCTCCCTGCCTCAGCAGTAGCCCGGCGCTCCGAAGATATCCGCCGCCGGATCATCTCCTCTTCTCTCTATCAAAACGCTCACTCCCTCGCTCTATTCTGGCCTATCGAAGGTCGCAACGAAGTCGATCTCCGTCCTCTTGTCGATCAGGCTCGCTCCGATGGCAAGCGGGTGGCTCTCCCCGCTACCGTCCATGACGGGGCGGAGATCGCTCTCCGCTTCCTTGATGAGGGCGTTTCCCTGGACCTTGGACCCCTTGGATTCCATGAGCCCCCCGAGAGTGCGCCCCTTGCTCCTCGCATCGATCTGCTGGTGGTCCCTGCCCTCGCCATCGATGCCTCCGGCCACCGGATCGGCTATGGCCGAGGTTATTATGACCGGCTCCTCGCGCGTATGGAAACTCCGTATGAAAGCCTGGCGGTCGCCTTCGATTTCCAGATGCTCGCGGAGGTACCTACCACCCCCGACGACGTTCCGGTGCGCTGGATCGCCACCGACCGCCGCTTCTTCCGCGCAGGTGCCGATCCAGGGAGCAGCTACGAGGCGTCCCATCCCTCTCTTGAGAGGGAGGAACCGCCCGCCGGTATCAAAGTGATCACCCGTCCGGGGCGCTGAGGCCAGCCTCGCCTCAAGAAATGCACGGGGTTTCCCTTGGACCGAGCTTCGGGAGGACTGCAAGCTCCGAACGTGCGGTTACCCTGATGGAGGGCCGCAGAGGTTCTCCTGGGCTTCATTTACCAGCCCCTCGACAACCGAGACGGGGAGGCCGAACGCTGTACCCATGGCCTGGAGGGCTTTCCACTCGGCGTCAGCCAGATGGTGATCGCAGAGGGCTACCAGCGCTGCGAAGGAGAGCATCGCCTTACGCGCCGGCTCGTCGGGGAGGGAGGCCGCCAGGGCCTGGAGCCGCTCGTTGGGGCCATCCTCTTGAAGGGCCTTTTCGAAGGTGTGGATCATCTCCATGAACTCCTCGGGTTCGAACCCACCGTTGGTGATCTCATGCAAGGTTTCGCTGAGAGCGATCTCCTCGTCTGCGGAGAGCTCACCGTCGGCAGCGGCTAGGAGAAAGGCCCCCTCAACCAAGCCACTGAAGAACTCATCTGCGGTGGAAGTCCGGGGTTTCTTGTGGAACCGGGCGAGGAGGGAGGACTCTTCGGCAAGCTTCCGGTTAAGGAGCGCCCTAGCGCGACGTGCAGTTTCCGTGTTCACGAGCTGGTCCTCTGGTTGAGTTCGAGGCGGATGGTACGAACGATGTCGTTGACCTCCAGTACGTGTAGCCTGAAAGCTCGGCCCAAGCTGTGGAGGACAAAGAGTTCGGCTGGAGCGATCTCTTGGTCACAGAGAGCCACAAGTGCTGCGAAGCCAAGGATCTGGCGGCGTTCGCCAACATCGGTGCAGGCGGAAGCGAGCGCCTCGATTCTGGCGGCACGCCCAGTTTGTTCAAGTTGTTCTGAGTAAGCTATCAGGCTATCGGCCAGCTCACGGGGAGAAACCATCTGGCCGGTCATCTGTGCAATCAGGTCTGCTAGCTCGCCGATTTCTTCACGAGTGAGTTCTCCGTCTGCGGCGGCAACGAGGAAGGCTGCCTCCAGGAGCGCATGGTACAAGCGATTGCTCTGCCCACCACCGTCCGGCCCGCTGGGGGAGAGCTGGGACAGATGGGGAAGATCAGGGGAGGCGTTGTAGGCGAGGATATCCCGAGCACGCAGCAAGGAGGGAGGGGGCTCCATGGGGAGCGACGATGCCCGGGAAGGGCAGGCTGGTCAAGGCATGGGGATACCACTGCTTCTCGGAAGCGGAATCACTTCTTGCCTTTGATTTTGGTCTTTCGGTCGCCAGAATGACCGTGGAAGGTGCGGGTAGGGGCAAATTCGCCGAACTTGTGCCCGACCATATGTTCTGTGACGAAGACAGGCACGAATTTGCGCCCGTTATGTACTGCGAAGGTGATGCCGACGGCTTCGGGGAGGATGGTAGACCGGCGGGACCAGGTTTTGATCGGTACCTTGCTTTTGGTAGCGAGGATCTTGTTGATCTTACCCAGCAGATGCCCATCGATGAAGGGGCCTTTCTTGACAGAACGCGGCATGGCTTTCTTCCTGGGTTATTTCTTCCCGCGGGGGCGGATGATCATGTTGTCAGTACGTTTGTTGTTGCGGGTTTTGAACCCCTTGGCCAGCTGACCCCAGGGGGAGCAAGGATGGCGGCCTCCGGAGGTGCGGCCCTCGCCTCCTCCCATGGGGTGGTCGACAGGGTTCATGCTGACGCCGCGGTTGTGAGGACGACGGCCGAGCCAGCGGGAGCGGCCAGCCTTCCCTAGGGAGACGTTCTGATGATCGATATTGGACACCTGGCCGACGGTGGCGCGACAGTCCTGGTGAACTCGCCGGATTTCGCCGGAGGGAAGGCGAATTTGAGCGTAGTTGCCGTCCTTTGCCATCAAGGTGGCAGCCGCTCCTGCCGAGCGGACCAGCTGACCGCCGTGTCCTTTGTGGAGTTCAATGTTGTGGATCATCGTCCCAAGGGGGATGAAACGAAGCGGGAGGGCATTCCCCGGCTTGATGTCTGCATTTCGGCTGGAGATCACCTGATCGCCGACTTGGAGGCCGTCAGGAGCGACGATGTATCTCTTTTCACCGTCGGCGTAGTGGAGCAAGGCGATGCGTGAGGTAC
Organism: Polyangiaceae bacterium; assembly: GCA_025057345.1. Classification (GTDB taxonomy): domain Bacteria; phylum Myxococcota_A; class Polyangia; order Polyangiales; family Polyangiaceae; genus JANWXX01. Next base: position 3,078 of record JANWXX010000518.1, read on the forward strand.
GGTTGGGATCATACTCGATAGCAGCTACGCGGGCAGGCACGCCGATCTTGTTCCGCTTAAAGTCGATGATACGGTAGCGTTGTTTGTGGCCGCCTCCCCGGAAGCGGCA
>JANWXX010000519.1 GCA_025057345.1 Polyangiaceae bacterium
TCGCGGGCTACAAGGATCGCATCCTCGTAGAACATTTCATAAAAATCCCCCAGGCGGAAGAACAGGATCGCATCCGGGTGCGCCCCCTTCGCCTGAAAATATTGCTTCATGGAGGCAGTCTGCTTGTTGCTGCTTCCGGTGCCGGCCATAGGCCGCACGGTGGCCTGTCACGCCCTTGATCGCAAGCCTCCTCCCAGGTGGACCTAGGAATGGGCCTTTCCCCGGGAACGGCGATACGGTCTTACCGGCGAGGCTTCGATGGGGGAAGGCCGGGTCACTTGACGAGATGCCCTAATCTCTCCCCAACCTGCTCCCTGAAGGGTTCCTTCGGAAGATGGTGGAACGCCCATGGATGCGGCTACCATCCCCCAATGTGCGATGCTGCTTTGGCTTGGAACATCACCTTGCCCTCGGGGCGAGGACGCGGCCCTGATCGTCAAGCCAGCGACGCTCGCGGGTCCACTCAACTTGGTAGGGACGGGCCTGAACGATCACTACATCTCGGGCAGGGCCGGCGAAGAGGAACTCCACATCGACGGCGCGACCGGTCATTCCATGGTGATCGCCAGTGAACCCGATATGGAGGATCTCTAGCGCGGAAGAGAGACGCTTTATGTCCTCCGGGCGGAGCAGCGGTTTGCCTCCGTTGAGAGAGCTGTTGGATAGCCGCTCCACCCCTTGACCATCCTCGAAGGTGTAGATCAGCAACTGCTCAGGGATCTCATTGCCTCGAGCCCCGGTGACACTCCCACCGGAAACCTGAGCATTGACGAAATATCCCGGCTGCCCTTGACTGAAGGGGTTCTCGGTAATGGCAACACCGTTGATCACATCGTCATCGATGCTTTCTTGCACCAGGATCGCCATACCAACCGTAGAGGAGTCAATTCGGTACCAGGTCCGCTCCTCATGGGCCCCGGCGAGCCACACCGAAGACCAGACCTTGCGGAGCCCCCTGGCGACGTCCACTGGATCATCTGGGTCTACGCGGGCGGAGCGATAGAGTCCAGCTCCGTTGAAGCCCGGAAGATCTTCCGCATTGGTGCTGGAGCGAAGCCGTACTTTCCCCGGGGGGAGCAGCTCCTTTATCCGCGCCCGGAGCGGCTGGAGGATATCGTTGGGAACCTCCGCCTTCTCCATAACCTCTCGGAGCGCGGCAAGTTGCTGAGCCCGGACCGAAGCGTCCTGCTGGAAGGTCGGGTCCGCGAGCATGTCCTGGATCCGCCGATCCAACCCGTGGGCGGCGAGGAAACGTGCATAGGCCGCCATTGGCAAGGCAAAGCCCCGAGGGACACGGAACCGACCCTGGGCGAGACGAGTCACCAGCCCGAGTTGGGCCGCTTTGGCACCTACCCGGGGAATGTCTTCCAGGGTGAGCTGGGCGAGCGCTGGCAGCCCCACCTCTGCATCGTCGCGGCGGGGGGTCTGAGGGGTTTTGGGGCGGCGCTGCTCCCAGGAGTGTTCTGCGTCTTTCTGGGACGCAAGTGAGAGGGTGTACCCCTGGGCGTCCACCCTGAGCCGGACTAGCTGTCCTTCCAGCGCAACCACCTCGGGTCGCTTCGACGCACCGCGAAGGGCCATGTTGGGGGTTTTGCGGTTGTGGCAGAGCACGTTGATGTGACCCAGCGGTGCCTGGAGCTCGTCGGTGATGACTCCAGAAACTACCGGGATATCCTCCGGCAGTGAGCCTAGAACCACAATGTCGAAGGGACGAAGTCGGGTGGGGTCGAAATCCTGAGCGGTAGGGAGGATCCGCAGGTACCCGAAGGCCTCGCCCAGCTCTAGGGGCTGGTAGGTGATCCTTCCGAAGAGATCGTGGCTTTCGATCACAGGCATCAGGACACGGGTACGGGGATCCTGCTCATGAGCCGAGGGGACGGGGCGGTAGCGGAGCCGGTCACCGAAGAAGACCGCTTGGCGGATCTGGGCAAAGGCCCGGGCAGTTTCCTCAATGTCCAGTTCATCCCCGGCATAGAGCTCAAAGGCCCAGACCTCCCCCGGGTAGCGAGAGACTGTGCCCAAAATGAAGCGCCGCTCCGGCGTATGGTACTCTCGCCGATTGAAGGCACGCTCATCGCCCACCGGATCGCCCGGGCGAGAAAGGAAGCGTCGGGCAAAGTAATAGTGAACGGGCCAGCGTTCGCTCTGAAGAAAGTACAGGGAGCCATCGCTTCGGTCGAGGATCACCTTCACCACCTCCGTACCGGCGAGGATGCTAGTAGCCGGGCGGAAGGCCAGTGCATCCCAGACCTCAGGGCCCGGGATGGCCGGGGCGAAATCTCCATCGCGGCGCAGAGGAACGGAGTTCGGGACGGGGGCCGTGGCGGAACCCAACACCGACACCGGGCCCGCTGCGGAGCATGAGAACACTGTAGCCAGCGAATGCAGGGCGACGAGCAGCAGGGGAAAGAGCCTCACCCAGCGATTGTAGAGCACACTGGAGGTATAGATGCTAAGGTCGCCCGGCCACCATGTCGATGATTGACGACATCCACAAAGATCTGCGCGATTCTATTGGCAAGGCCCTTGAGGCCCTCAAGCGTGACCTAAGCAAGGTCCGTACTGGCCGCGCCAACGCTGCAATGCTCGATCCGGTACGCGTCGACTACTACGGCACCCCCACACCGCTGTCGCAGATGGCCACCATCTCCACCCCGGAGCCCCGTCTCCTCACCGTCAAACCCTGGGACAAATCCTCCATCAAGCTGGTCGAGAAGGCGATTCGCGAGGCGGAACTTGGGCTCAACCCCCAAACCGACGGCGATCTGATCCGAGTACCGATCCCACCTTTGACGGAAGAGCGCCGCAAGGAGATGGTCAAACTGGCGAAGAAATTCGCAGAGGAAGGCAAGGTATCGGTGCGCAACGCTCGGCGTGATGCCCTGGAGATGATCTCCAGCCTCGTGAAGGACGGAGAGGCCAGCGAAGACGAAGGTGACCGGGCGAAGAAGAAGGCCGAGGAGATCGTCGCGGAAGGCATTAAGCAGGTGGACGCCTTGTTGAGTCACAAGGAGAAAGACATCCTGGATATCGGCTGAGGCGGGTGCCCCCTGTTGACACTCTCCCCCCCGGCATGACACGTTGTGGTGCTGGCCGAGGCGGTGGGGCGCCCCGCCCGCAAGTGGCCCCCCCCAGGAGAGGGGCGGCGCGAGCGGGCGGGGG
>JANWXX010000051.1 GCA_025057345.1 Polyangiaceae bacterium
CCTTCGCGCTCGCCTGGCGGCAGTGCGTGCCCTCGGTCCTCGCCTCGCTCAGGATGCTGCTCGACAGGTTGTGGTACGTGCCCTGGTGGATGGTGCCACCCTGACCTCCGGGGAGGATGCAGAGCTGTCCGCACTGCTCCGAGACACTGCGGCGATGGTCCTCGGGCGGTACGGAGGGGCTCAAGGTGCCGATGCCTTGGCCGGACTGCTTCGCCAGGGAGGTTCCGTAGCTGTGGCCACAGCCCGTGCCCTTCTTGCTTACCCGCCAGAGCGCCTCGATGCGCTCCTTGGGGGGCGGCCCCCAAACTCCGTAGAGCTCGTGGAGCTGCTCCGCGAGCTCGGAGATCTCCGAGCAATCCCAATGCTACGCCAGGCGCTCCGGAGCGGCGATCTCCGGGTACGTGCCGCCAGCCTGGTGGCGCTGGCGCACTTGGGCGACGGTGAGGCTCCCCTGGTGGCTCGCCACTGGGTGGGTGAGGTGGATCCGATGGCACGGTTGGCTGCTGTCCGGGTGCTGCTCCAAACCTCTCCCTCTGAGGGACGTGCTGCTCTGGTTCCGTTGCTCCGGGCTCTGGATACCCGGTCCGAGGCCCTTCGCATGGCCTTGGAGAGCCCGGGCTCTGAACTGGTTAAGGTGCTAGTGAACCTGGCTCACGACACATCCTTGCTGCCCTCTCAACGGGCTCTTGCTGTCGAGGCCCTAGGGCGCGCAGGGGGGGAGGAGGCTGCCTCGGCTCTTGCCGAGATGCTCTCTGGACCGGATGCTCACGGGGCTGCCCTGGCACTGGCTCTTTCCCCCGGAAGGGCTGCTCGCAGGGCCCTGGAGAGGGCCCTCCGTGACGGGGTACTACGCCTCGTTGCCATTCGTGCTTCGACGATTCGCGGACTGGTGCTCCAGGATCCACCTTCGGGATTCGGGGACGCCCTCGAGGCGGCTTGGAAGGGCACGCCAAATGATCGCGCCGCCGTCGCCTTTGCTCAAGTCGCCCTGGGCAAGCGGGCCCCGGATGACGAGGAACTTCGCGCTCCAGAACTGAGTGCTGCCGTGGCCCGGGGAGCCCTTGTCGCGGGGCCCGAAGCCCTGAAGAAGCTCCTGGAGCTACTTGAGCGGAGCCCCAACGCCCCGCGGCGCCACCGGGAGGCGCTCGCACTGGGGTTGCTGGCCACGCCCGATGGTGGCAGCCTATCCTCTCGCATGCTCCTCGCCTGGGTGGAGGAGGGTGGTGCATGCGCCCCGCTAGCTGCCCGCGCTCTGGCCTCTCGGGACGATGAAGCCTACCGGGGAATCCTCCAGCGCCTGCTCCACGGCGGCTCGCCCCAGCTCCGGAGCCATGTAGCACTGGGGTTGGGGCGCTCCCCCAACGCCGACGCTGCTGGTCGCCTAGCGGACGCCTACACTTTCGAGACGGAGCCGCTGGTGCGCCGAGCACTACTCCGAGCTCTCTCCTGGCGTCAGGAGCCTCAGCGTAATGCGGTACTTCGCCTGGCGGCATCCCTGGATCCGGACGCCACCGCGCGAGCTATCGCCCAGGGTGCCCTGCGAGGTTTCCGAGCCCCGGAGCAAGCCATCGGTGACCTGGTGGCCTGGCTTCGCGTCGAAGGAGTGACGGAGGCGATGGCCCTTCGTTGGGAACGACCTGATGGGTTGGTTCTCCCGGTAGTCACCGACCCGGACGGAACCCTGCTGGTTCCGGGGCTACCGACTTCTCCCTCCCATGCTGTCCTCCCTCCCAAACCTTAGCTTCTACGGATAGCTGAGCCATCGGGGAACATCGCCCCGTACGTCACCGCTTGCCCAGCACTCTCCGCCTTCTCCTCTCGGCAGGGCTACAGCACCGCACGAACCGCCCTCACAACCGAGATCCAGCAGAGCCAGCGACGGGATCTCCACCTTCCCGCTTCGCACAGCACCCTCCAGCGGAACCTCTAGGAAAGCAAGGCCACCGTAGCGTGCGCCCTGCTTCGCGCAGCTTGACCCTACCCCCTGCAGCCAGGTTACCACAATCCCTCGATCGCTCGCCCCACCTCCAAACGGCCCTGCCTCGGCCCCGCACAGCCAGGAGTCGAGCCGCATCTTGCTACGGATGGGAGAGCGCTTGGTTAGGTCGAAGACAAGCAACTCTGCAACCGTATGGAAGTTCTCTCCATTCTTGCAATCTGCACCATCGCTGTGGTGCTCGATCACCAGGGCGGCGAGGGGAGCAGTGCCAGAGCGGATCACCATCAGATCGAGGGAGGAACCTTCTTCGATACGTTCCTCCAGGAGGATCCAGGGCTCAGGAGCGGCAGAGGTAGCTGGCCAGCGTCGCAGGGTTGGGTGGCCAGAGAAGTCTAGCTTACCTATCCAGAGGGTATCCTCCTCGGTAGCGAAGGTAAGCCCTCGCTCCTCATCCTGACCATCTAGGTGTGTCGGCCCCCGGAAGCCCTCCCTGTCAATCGCAAAGAGGCTTCGCGACTTCCCGTTTTCGACCAGCAGGTAGGCCCGAGTGGTGCCGCAGTAGAGCGAGGTGGCCCCGCTTTCCTTGAGGTCCACCACCGTTGCTGGTTCTCCTCCGACGAAGGACCAGGCACGGAGGCGAGGAACCTCCCCGCTCACTACCCCGAGCAATCGGTCCTCTAGCGCGCAGAGCGAAGCAGTATGAGGCTCCGGCACCGCAGTCCGTAGTCTTTCCCACGAGGCCCCTCGCCACAGCAAGCCTCTGCCGTCCCGGTCCTCCGCGTGGATGGCAAAGCCACCTTTGGACGTCATCAGATCCAGCGAGGCCAAGCGCCCCATCTCGGTAGAACCTGGCAGCACGAGGTCTTCTTGCACTCCTGCTTCGTTCCCTCGTACCACAACAATTCCTGAACCTCCTCGGGTCGTGCCGGCAGCTACCCACCCTCCAGGAATGCGTGCAGCGCTCCAGGGGGGAGCAAGGGGACGGAACGGTAGAACTGAGGAAGCCGCTGGAAGTACAGAGCGCAAGGCGGATGGTGCTGCAGCAACAGGCACGGAAGCTGCCGGCAAGGGCGAGGGGCTAGCGCCGGCGCAGCGGCAACCAGAAGCAACGGCCAGCGGGGGGAGGAGCGCCAGGAGCGCGAAGAAACGTAGCACGAGGAGGGCGTTAGTTTCCGGGGAAGGAGCTGACCAAATTGGCTAGAGCGTGGGTATGCCTGGCGCCGAGAAGGCCAAACTGGACCCCAAAACCATCCGCACGGATCCACCGCACGATCGCGGGGAGGCGGGTGAGGCCTAGCTCGGGTAGCTCCAGCTCTACTTCCAGTTCCTCTCCAAAGGATACTCCTCCTTCGGCTTGGATGAACAACCCGCCTACGCTCAAATCCACCGACTCGGCGGCAAAGGGATCGGCACCCTTCCGGTGGATCTTCAATGGCAGACGAGCACGGCGGCGGGGGTGGCGTCGTTTCTCTTGCATAGTGCCTCCAGGGGCCCTTGGCGCTGCCCCTCGACAATCTACGATGGTGGATCGTGAGCACGACGAGGGTCAAGGAGAGCCGCTGGACACGTCACTTGGAAGGCTGGCCAGGGGGGTTGGTGGCGTTGGGGTTGGCAGGGCTTGGAGTAGCACTGGGTACGCCGAGGGCAGTGTTCCCTCGGGATTTTCCCCTGCCTGTGGCCAACGGACGCCGCCTGGAAGAAATTGCCCGCCAGGATCAGCTCCTCGCAGAGGAGCTAGCCCAGAGCCCGGAAGATCAGCGCAGCGGGGCCTCCTTCGAGCTCCGGGAGCTTGGGGCGCTTCTGCGTCGCTACAACGAGGCGGATGCCACCGGTGACCAGGGAACACTTGGCCAGCTCCGTCCTGAATTGCTCCGTGGAGCTTACAACCTACTCCTCAAGGAAGGGGTGGTACCGCTGCTCCGGCTGCGGGCTTATCAGCAGAGGAGTTTTCTCCGGGAGCTGGCCCTCTGGGAGTCTACCGGCAAGGAGAGCGACGAGTTGAAGCAGATCGGGGGCGGGATCATCCGCACGATCACCGCCAGTGGTTGGATCTGGTCTCCACGCTCCTTCGCGGCGGACAGCGCCGTGCGGGCAGCGCTCTTCAAACGGCGCTTCGCCGAGGTTCTTGGGCTCCAGAAGAAGCTGGAATTTGCCCTGGATATCGACGAAGCTAGAGCACTTTATGCCTTCCTGCTAGCCCATCCACCGCCTCAGCCGGGGGGCCCCAGTGTATTCCGGCTGAAGAAGTTGGAGGAGCTGGCAGCAGCCGACCCTGCCTACCCTCGTAAGCTAGCCCGAGGTGTAGCGTTGTTGGGGATGGGGCAAGGGGCGGCAGCAGTGGTCGAATTCCGGGAATACCTCGCAGAAACCCCGGACGGCCCCTACACTCTGCGAGCCAGGAACTACTTGGCTGCTGCAGTGGAGCAGGCCGAGCGCCACGGCGCCATGCCGTGAGCGAGGACTGGGGGAAGGGTGCTACGCTGAAGGGCAATGATGCTCCCGGAAAAGAAGCAGGTACTGGTGGCGGACGATGAGGCCAACCTGCGCCGCGTACTGTCGGCAATCCTTACCCGCGATGGCTACGAGGTGCATGCAGTCGAGGACGGCAAAGAAGCCCTGGAATTTCTCCAAAATCACCACCTTGACCTCGTAATCACCGACCTGCGCATGCCCAACCTCGACGGGATGGCGCTGCTCCGAGAAGTCCAGGCGATGGACCTCCAGCTCCCCGTGATTGTACTCACCGCCCACGGGACCGTGGATAACGCCGTAGAGGCACTGAAACTCGGGGCCATCGACTACTTGACCAAGCCCTTCGATCAGACAGAGATCCGCAACGTGGTGCGCAAGGCGCTTCGCACCAGGGATCTCTCTCAGGCTGATGCTCCTATCGAACCCAGCGCACTTACCCGCTCCAGCCCCGGCGCTCGCTACGGCATCATCGGCCGCTCCCCGAAAATTCTCGAAGTCTACTCCATCTTGGACCGGGTGGCAGATTCGCCCACTACAGTCCTGATCACTGGCGAGAGCGGCACGGGCAAAGAGCTGGTTGCTCGGGCATTGCATGAGAATTCCTCCCGAAAGGACAAGCCCTTCATCAAGGTCAACTGCGCCGCCATCCCCAAAGATCTCATGGAGAGCGAACTGTTCGGCCATGAAAGGGGGGCCTTCACCCATGCCATTTCCAGCAAACCGGGACGCTTCGAACTAGCAGACAAGGGAACTCTATTCCTTGATGAGGTGGGAGAGCTGACCTTGGAAATGCAGTCCAAGCTGTTGCGGGTGCTCCAGGAAAGCGAGTTTGAGCGAGTCGGAGGTATCAAAACCATCCGGGTCAACGTGCGACTGGTGGCTGCTACCAACCGGGATCTCAAAAAAGAGATCGCCCAAGGAACCTTCCGGGAAGACCTCTTCTACCGTCTCAATGTCGTCCCTATCCCTCTACCAGCCCTCCGAGAACGCAGCACCGACATCCCGCTCCTAGTCGATTTCTTCCTGACCAAATTCAACCAGCGGCTCAAAAAACAGGTCACTGGTCTCTCCCCTGGGGCCCTTGCTCGCCTCGTCTCTTACAGTTGGCCAGGCAACATCCGAGAGCTAGAGAATGTCTTGGAGCGCGCTGTCCTCTTTGCGGATGGCTCCATCATCCAGGAGGACAATCTCAGCCAGGAGGTACGGGCTTCTCGGGAAGTCAAACCCGCGTCTCCCGCCATCGAGGTAGGCCACGTCGATGGTTCCAGCGATGGACTCAAAGAGAAAGTCAAGGCCGCCGCCAGCCGCATCGAGCGGGAGTTGATCATCCGCGCCCTCGACCAAACCAGCGGTAACGTCACCCACGCCGCCCGGCTACTCAAAATCTCTCGCAAAGGCCTTCAGCTCAAGATGAAGGAGCTGGGCTTGCGAGAACGTGAAGAAGGATGACGATAGGTTGGCCCTAACCTCCCCTCCTCGTCCATCTGGCACCTACCCTCGGTACCAGCCTCTTCCGCTCCTCTCGGATGGCCTCGCTCTCTCGCTCCATCTAGCACCGATGGATTCACCCATCTGGAACAGAATGCACCCCCAAGGGCACAGGTACGAAGCTTTCAAAATTGCAGGGGTTGTATTGCAAGAAGGAAGACACGAGAACATGCCACCCAAAAAAATGGGAGAAATGCCAGCCTTAGTTTTTGGCATGGAACTAGCTCAGCCTGGAAAATACAGCGCTCGGACGCCGACGGCTTCCCCTCCCCTCCCCCCCCACCCGCGCCCGGGCGCTTCTTTTTTACTTCCTCATCGCTGCCGGTAGCTTACTCATCTCATATCCTGCGCCCTATGGCGGCGACTACGCTCCGGCTTCCTGCGTTCACCACGGCCCATTCTCATGTTTTTCAGCGGGCTATGCGGGGCCTCGCCCAGCGCCCTGGTCCGGGAGGTACCGACGATTTCTGGTCCTGGCGCACGGCCATGTACAACCTCGCTGCGTCGATGACCCCAGAGCGGTTGAGCCAGGTGGCTCGCGTGGCTTATCGAGAGTTGCGCCTAACCGGAGTTCTCACCGTGGGCGAGTTCCACTACCTGCACCACCAACCGGACGGCACCCCTTACGCACAGCGTACGTTGCTTGCCGATTTGCTCATCGATGCGGCTCGTGCGGAAGGGCTGCGCATTGCTCTGCTTCGGGCCGTGTACCATCGGGCAGGTCCGGGAAGGCCTCCCGAAGGCGCACAGCGCCGCTTCTGTGACGAAGAGCTGGATATGGTGTTCCGGGACGTGGAGGAGCTGCAGGCACGTTATCGAGGAGCCTCCGACGTGCGCATCGGACTAGCTCCGCACAGCGTTCGGGCGGTACCGCCGTCGTGGCTGGGTCCGCTGGCAGCCTTCGCGGCGGAGCGAGGTCTCCCCTTCCACATGCATGTGGCAGAGCAACCTGGGGAGGTAGAGAGCTGTCTGGCGGAGACAGGACGCCGTCCGGTGGAGCTGCTTGACCAAGAAGGAGTGCTGCAACTAGGGGCAAAGATGGTGGCGGTCCACGGAACACACCTGATGCCAGAGGAAGCGGCAAGGTTGGGGCGACAAGGCTGCTTTGTGTGCATCAACGCTACTACGGAGCGAGATCTGGGAGATGGTCACCCAAATCTAGGTGCGCTGCGGAAGGCCGGGGTGCGCCTGTGCACCGGAATTGATAGCTACGTGATGACCGATCCGTTCGAGGAGATGCGAGGGATCGAGCTGGGGGAGCGCCTCCGGACCCTGCAGCGGGTAACGGAGCGGCAAGAAACTCCCACACTGGCGGAGCGTCTTTGGGCGGCAGCGTCCATCGAGGGGGCCAAGAGCCTAGGCTTCGAAGATGCAGGTGGTGTCGTGCTGCTGGACCTCACGCACCCAACCTTCGCTCTGGTCGACCCAGAGTACCTGCTGGATGCAGCGGTGTTCTCCGCTGGTCCTTCTGTTGTAAAGGGAGTCGAGAGCGAGGTACCGGATGACACGCAAGGCCGACTTTGACATTGATCCCCTGTTTCTAGAGCGCTGGTCACCCCGCGCAATGAGTGGTCAACCCGTCGCAGAGGCGGACCTGCGGAGGCTCTTCGAGGCGGCTCGCTGGGCACCGTCATCGGGGAACAGCCAGCCTTGGCGCTTTGTCTACGCCCGCGCCGGCACTTCGGATTTTGACCGTTTCTTCGGCCTCCTGGCACAAGGGAACCGCCCCTGGTGTGCTCGGGCTGGAGCGCTGATCCTTCTGGCAGCACGGACCGTCAATGACCAGGGGAAGCCGATGCCTTCTGCGTCCTTCGACACGGGCGCCGCTTGGATGGCCCTAGCGCTCCAGGGGACGAAGATGGGCTTGGTGGTCCATGCCATGGGCGGATTTGATGCCGAGCGAAGCAAAGTCGAAGTGGGTCTACCGCCGGAGGTTGTCCCCTGCTGCATGATCGCCGTAGGCCAACCGGGCTCTGTGGAGGATCTACCAGAGCCTTACCGTTCCCGCGAGCAGCCTAACGACCGCAAGCCCCAGGCAACCTTTGTCTCCGAGGGCAAGTACACCACGGGTTCCTGAGGCATTGGGTGGCCCCCCTTGGCCCTCAGGAATATCTCGGTAAGGTGCTCTCTCACAAGTCCGGCTGGAAGCTCCGGATCAGCGCGAGGAGGAGCGCAGGGTCGACGGGCTTGTCAAGGGTGCGGTTGGGCATGGACCGGAGGAAATCTCGAGTACGCTGAGAGAAAACGCCTCCGGTCAGAAACACAATCCGCTGTTCTACCCCAGGCCGCGCCCTTCTCACCGCTTCATGTACGTCGACCCCACCCATGTCCGGCATCATCAGATCGCACAGGATGAGCTGATAGCGCTGATCCCGAAGCAGTGCCTCGATGGCCTGACGCCCGCTGGTCACATGCTCTACGTCCGCTTCCTCCGATAGCAGCGTGCGCAGCGCCTCGGCCACATGGGGTTCATCTTCCACTAGCAGTACCCGCGGACGCACCCCCGCCCGCAAGGGGGGGGGGATCGACGTCGTGGGTCGGGGCACCTGCTCGGCACCGGATACCCGGAGCCGCAAGAGCGTAGTGGTCCCGTCCGCCGTAAGCTCTCCTCCGAAGGAAGCAACGCGAGCCTGCATGCTGGCAAACTCAGGGTCACTGGCCAGTTCCTTGGGAGCACCAGGGCCGGTCATTGTAATCCGCACCTCAACGGAGGCGGCGTCTGGCTGTTCCAGCCGGATCTCAAGGGCATGTTCCGCCGCGCTCCCATCCTCAATCGGTTGGAGCACCAACAGCAGTAGACCTACGAAAATCTGCCCTAGTTCCGCCTCGTTGGCATCTACGTCGGCCACCTCGTGAAGCTCAAGCTGGAGCCGTGCCTTGTGGCGCAGGCTGTTTCGGGTCAGCACAAAGGAGAGTTCCAGCAGACGGCGCGGATCGACAGGGCCCACGCCCTCCCTCACCCGGGAAAATGCCCGTAGATCACGGACGATGGCGGCGAGTCGATCCGTCCCCTCTCGCGCTACCTGGAGCGCCTCTGCCCCCTGTTCGGCAACCTCATATACCTCCCGATCTGACATCCCTCCTTGCTTGAGCTTGCTCAGTGCACGCTCCAGGAAATCGAGGTTCAGCGTCAGGTAGGTCAGCGGGTTGTTCAGTTCGTGAGCGAGCCCAGCAGTGACGGAGGTTAGGCGACTTGCCCGCTTCGGCTTCCCAGGAAGCTCGGCTCCTTGCCCTGGGGCCCAGAACAGTGTGCCTGGGTCGCTCCCAAGAGTCACCTCAAGCTCGGCCATCTCTACATGCGCCGTGGCACCATCCCGTCGCAGCAACGCCAGCAGGGCTCTCCCCTGGCTACGGCCTTGGGGCGGCGACCCCACCAACAGCGCTTGGCTTGCCGCTCCTACCAAGGCCGCGGGGGTTTCATAGCCAAGCCACGCAGCCAGGGCTCCGCTCACAAAGGCAATGCGCCCTGTGCTGAGCACAAACGACCATCCTGGGAGATCCCCAAGGCGGAGGGTGACCTGGGGGGGCCCCCCCGGCCATGGCGTTCCTACTGGTAGGGATCCGGTGATGCGCTCCAGAGCCTCCCCATAACTTCCCATGCCTTCAGTATGACTCAATCCGCATCGTTTGTATACCTTGCCTTGTTTACCGCGCTCCGGGCTTCCTCCAACAGTGACCCAGGTTCGGTATGACTCATCCAGTGTGCCACCTCAACCGGAGGCTCGCCGCTCGTCAGCGCTTCGCGAGCTTCCCTGGATCCGGTCAATAGGTCAAAAGCAGGAATATCGTTGACGAACTCGTACGGACCCTCCTGAAACGCAAAGGATTCCAGGTGCATCTCCCGGACGAAGCCAATGAGGGCCAGGTACGTTGCATAGGGGAGGAATCTAGAGCGATCGGTGGGATGAATCTGGATTCCTCGGCAGATTTGCCCAGCAAACTTGTGAAAGGTAGGGCAGAAGGTAACCGCCCGAGCCACGAACCCGGGGAGCCCACTGCGGTTGAGCCGCTCCGCCAAGCGCTTGCCGTCGAGCCACGGAGCTCCCACCAACTCAAAGGGGCGTGTTGTGCCTCGGCCTTCCGAGAGGTTGGTGCCTTCCAGCAGGCAACCGCCGGGATATACCAGCGCGGTATCCAGCGTCGGCATGTTGGGGGAGGTAGGGATGAAGGGGCGATCCCAATGCCAGCCCTCTTCCCCTGCCCACCGGGGGGCCACCAACGACAGGGCACCTCCGGGCCCTAGCGGAAGCCCATCCCGCGCTAGGAAGGTGGCTACTATCTCTCCTACGGTCAGCCCATGGCGTACCGGTAGAGGTTCAAGCCCCACGAAGGACCGGAGCTGGTTCTCCTTGCCCTCCACAGCGCGACCGAGCGGATTGGGTCGATCCAGTAGCAGCACATGAACCCCCTTGCGTGCTGCGGCCCTGGCTGCCAGCAGGGCTGTCCACACAAAGGTGTAGTAACGGGCGCCCACGTCTGCGAGATCGATCACCAGCACATCCATCAAGGCCAAGTGCTCCTCCCTCGGGGACAAAGAAGCAAAAGTATCCCCATAGAGGCTTATCACCGGAGCGCCGGTGAGCGGATGCTGCCCGTCCGCAACGCTCTCCATGTATTGGGCCTCGCCCCCGTAGCCGTGCTCGGGACCGAAAAAAACCCGAGGTTGTACTCCAAGGCTCGCAAGCACCTCGGAAGCGTGGCGGAACTCTCGATCCACGCTAGCAGGGTGCGCCAACAGCCCCACCCGGCTACCCCGTAGCCTTGTCAGCGGAGCACCGCCTCGGGAGAGTTGATCGAGGCCAACCTCCAGGGTCATTTGACTTCGAGCAGCTCAATATCGAACAGCAACGTCGCCTTGCCAGGGATCTTTGGTGGACTCCCTCGCTCGCCGTAGCCCAGTTCGTGGGGGATGGTCAGCTTGCGCTTGCCACCAACCTTCATCCCCACCACTCCCTGATCCCACCCCTTGATCACCATGCCCTTGCCAATGGTGAACTCAAAGGGCTCGTTCTTGTCCCGGGAGCTATCAAACTTGGTGCCATTCTTAAGCGTGCCTGTGTAATGCACCTTGACCGTGCTGCCTTCCTTCGCCTCCGCACCTGTCCCTAGCGTAATGTCTTCGATCTTGAACTCGTCCTTGGCCGGGGGAGGCCGCACTCGGGGCGTGGAATCCGGCTCGGGAGGTGCGTTGTTGCAGGCCCCGAGGCTCGCCGTGTACAGGGTCAGAAGGAGCCAGGCAAAAAGTCGCATGGGCTTGCGTTGTGACACACCCCCGGGCCCCTTGTAAACCTTCAGTCGATCCCTAGCTGCCTCAGCTTCTTGTGGAGCCCCTCTCGGGTGATCCCCAAGGTGCGAGCTGCGCTGGTCTTGTTGTTGCCATGCTCTCGAAGAGCTTCTCGGAGAATGTATCGTTCGAAGGCTTCGACCATCTCCTTGAGCGTCCCCTTAGGTACCCCTGCCCGGCTTACCAGACTCTCCACCTTGCGAAGGTGCGGTGAGAGAAGATCGGTTGTGATGATCCCGCCTGGCTCCACCTGGATCACCAGCCGCTGCACCTCGTTCTGGAGTTCTCGCACGTTCCCGGGCCAGTCATAGGCAACCAGGAGTTCCATGGTCTGTTGGGCAAATCCTGCCGTAGGCTTCCCCAGCTCGCGACAGTAGCGCCCAAGGAAGTACCCGGCCAGCAGCGGAATGTCCTCCCGTCGCTCTCGAAGCGGCGGGCTCCGCAGCGGGAATACCTTGAGCCGGTAGTAGAGATCCTCTCGGAAGCGTCCTGCCTTGACCTCCTCTTCCAGCGAGCGATTGGTAGCTGCTACGATCCGCACATCCACTTGGCGCACCTGGGTCGCCCCAATGGGCCGTACTTCTCCCTCCTGGAGCACCCGCAGCAGCTTGGCCTGGAGAGGCAACGCCAGTTCTCCGATCTCATCGAGAAAAAGCGTGCCCCCATGGGCTAGCTCGAAGAGACCCTTTTTCTCCTCCGTCGCCCCCGTGAACGAGCCTTTCTTGTGACCGAACAGCTCGCTCTCCAACAGCGCCTCCGGCATGGCTGCACAGTTCTGCGTGACAAAGAGCTTGTCGCGGCGTCGCGAGCGATAGTGAAGCGCCGAGGCGATGAGTTCCTTGCCCGTCCCGGTTTCCCCCTCGATCAGTACGCTGACCCGGGTATCGGCTACCTTGTCGAGCTGCCCTAGCAGCGCCATCATCGCGGGGCTCCGCCCGATGATGTCCTGGCGACCTCCCCGCCGCTCCGCCTCCCGGGTCTTGAGGTAGGCGTTCTCCCGCTCCAGCCGATCCTCTGCAATACGTAGCCGTTCAATGAGCCGCGCATTGTCGATCGCCAGGCTTGCAGAAGCCGACAGTACCGCGAGCGTGTCCACGTCCGCTGCGTTGAGCATGGCGGGAGCGTGGCGGTTATCCACCTGGAGCACCCCGAGGATGGAGTCTCCGCGCCCCAGAGGAACGCCGATGGTGCTCTGAATCGATGCGCCCAGCAGGGAATCGCTGGTACCCACTTCCCGTGGGGCATCCGCTACTAGCACCGCGGCCCGCTCGGCCAACACCCTCCGCACAACGGCACGGACCACGGGCACCGGGCCCTGAGGTGAGGCAGGCTGTCGATTGCTCCCTCTCACCCGGGTCAGTACTGGAACGTACGTCGGCTGATCATCCGCGGGATCCCGAAGCACCAGGGTGGCATGGGTCGCCCTTGGAACAAGCCGTAGCGCTGCGTCCGCGACCGCAACCAACACCTCGTCCAGACCTTGGGCAGCCCCAATCCGCCGCTGCTCCTCAAAGATGGCTCCCAGTCGCTCGGCCGCCGGTGAGCGTTGTTGGGTCAGCTCGTCGATCCGGCGAAGCGTGACCACTCGGGCTCCTTCCGTCTCCCCCTCGTCCGATACCACCGCCAGCACCACGGCCTGCTCTCCTCGTCCCAGCTCGATCAGATCGCCTCGGATCAGGGTCAGCCGGGGTGTCCCATCCTCCCCTAGGGTGACCCGCTGACCCTCCCGGAGACGGGCGACGCTCGCGTGTGGATCCAAACCTTCCAGCACAAGCCCCGAGGAGGCTGTTAGCAGCCGGGCATGCTGCGGAGCTACAAGAGCGTCCGGGAGACATACCTCACAGCTCGCATCCCTACCGATGCGAGCATCATCCCGATCCACCCGGAAGACCTCCCCGGCAAGGGTGCCGGCCCGTACCTCCAGCGCGATCACGAAGCGCGGGCCCGTAGCCGAGAGATAATCTGTCGCATCGCAGGATCCACCGGGGTTTCCTTCCCTCGCTCCGCCTGCTCGTCCAAAATCTTCTGCAGTTCGTCTGCGGTCGCCTTATCTCCGTTGGGCGACAGGTGATCAATCAAGTTGAGCGCCTCGAAGCGGATCGCATCGTTCTTCAGCTTGGGCATCCTCTTGAGGATCTCTCCTTTGGTGCTCTCGTTCCCAAGCGAGCCCAAGGTGTAAATCGCCTTGATGCCAACGAATTGTTCGTTCTTTTCTTGAGTGGCTGGATCCTCCATCTTAGCTAGGTAGCACCCCACGTTGTCTCCACATGCATTGAGCAACGTGGTCACCTGCTGGAACGCCTTCTTCGAGAGGTCATCTCCCTCCGCATCGATGACTTTCTTTACTTCGTCGATTTGGTCCTTCTTCATGACCTTCATCGCCGTCTGCAGAAGCGCCGCCTGGATGTTGTCGATGTCCTCTTTCGCCCCCTTCGCGCTCTTGAGAACCCCCACTTGCTTCAACAGCCACGGCACAATGCTCGCATCCATGAACTTCTCAGCGGCTGCCGCTATGACGATCTTCGCAGGCTCCCCCGGTGGAATCAGCGCATCTACGCTGACTTTCTCGAAAGCAGATTCCAGCGCTCGGACCGCCTCCGGACTCGCCGGCAGCTTCGACATCTCTCGTCCGATCATCGCCCGTACCGCGTCGTTGTCCGCGGCATTCAGTGCCGCAATCATGGGATCTCGGGCCTCCGCACGCCCGATGCTCCCCAGCACCAGCGTGGCCGCCTGAATGTGAGCGTACTTCCCCGCATCCCCCAGCTTCTTGGAGATCTCGGCCATTTCAGGATCCTTGTTGGCCAGGATATCCAGCAGAGGCACGACTGCAGGCTTTCCGATCTTGATTAGGGCCACGACCGCCGTGGCCGCCAAGTTCTTCTTCTCTGGCAAAAGCACGGCCTTGAACAGCGGCCTGATGGCCTCCGCAGCTTGCTGCTCCCCAAGTACCTCCGCCGCCACCGTCTGCCAATAGACCTCGTTCTTCGCCGTATCTAGCGCTGCCTTGTCTGCTTTCTTTGGATCTACGTCAGGGATGGGGCGGTTCAGTAGTTCGATCAGCTTTCCCTTCCAAGAAGGATCATGCACCACCAGCATCGCATCCCGGGTGAACTTATAAGGCGGCCCCAAATTCTTGTCGCTCACCTTGATCTTGGTAAACGCATCCAAGAGGGGGCCCGCTGCTTCTTTAAGTTTCAGCACCTTCACGTAGCTCGCTGCCTGCGTCATCTCCTCGTGGTGCGCCTTGCCTGCCGCGAAATCTGTGATTGCCTTAATGATCGCATCCTTCGCCTTCGGATCCCGCGTGTTCGCCAATGCTTTCAGTAGATCAATCCGTGTCTTTTCGTCCAGATCGCCCTTGAGGTATTGCTGCGCCATCGGCACGACGATCTTGTCCAAGAGCGCCCTCATCTCCGGCGCCTCCCGGTTGTTGTTGTGCTTGGTCAGCCCATCCTCGTAAAACTGGGTCAGCCGCTTGATCGCTGCCGGTCTCTTCGCCGTGTCGTCCAGCCTCTTGATCCAGTACTCCGGCTGACTCTCGTCGTCGCAGCCAGCGAGCAGCGTGCTTGCACCTAGCAGCGTGCCGCTCGAAACCACGGTCGCTGCAGACGGCAGGGCAATGGCTGCTGCCACACCAGCGGTGCCGAAGGCCAGGCGTCGCAGTAGGGCGACCAGCGAGGAGGAAATCTGGAGCATGGCGTTTCTCGTCAAGGTTGGAGGGTTTGCCGCGGCCGAGACGGTATTCCCCTCTACCCTTCTCTGTCAACGAGCCTCCCCGTCTGCTACTTCCCCTTCGCCAAGCTCTCGATCTCCCTCCCTCATATCGTACCGGATTCCCTGCCCCCTCAGACCTTTCCTCCTTTTCGTACGAAGCTAGACATCACGGTGCTGGTGGCGGTAGCAGGTGCTGGCTTGACCAGCCAGCAACAGCTAGTCGAGCTGCAGCTAGCCTACGTCGGCCCCCCCCAGCCTCCCGATGTACTCTACATGGAACAGACTGCACTGGGCATGGTGTCTTAGCCCTCCTTCCGACCCCTCAGAAGCATAGGAGGTGTTCCCCTGATCCCTTCTTAGCATCTTTTGAAACATTCCGGGTGTTTCATCATGGATCTTCCGGGCCTCCTTTGAGTTTCTTGATTGCACGGCGGTAGGCAGGAGGTAGGTTCAGGAAGCACAGGGGGTGTTCCCATCCCCTGGCCTCCCCCCGTTGGGTTGAGGAGGGAGCCCCCTTGGGTGGGTGGGACGACCACTGGTGGTACCTCCCCCCGTTGGGTCGAGAAGGGAGCTCTCCCTCCCTGTTGGTGCCTTCTGCGGGCAGGTGCGCTTAGGAATCCCCTCCTGCCGGGGGTCTTCCGAGAGATCAGGGGAGGTTAGTTTGGGGAATTTTTGTCCGGGCAACCCTTGAAAAAGGTTGAACAAAGGCGAACTCCAGAGTACTCTCCCCAAGTGAGCAGTCTTCTCCAAGGTAGCCCTTGTCGGTCTTTGCCAACACAGGTTAGTTTTTGCATAGAACTTTCCCTCGCGAAAACAAGAACTTGCAAGGCCAGCTCAGCAAAAGCTGGTTCCCCGTATGGGGATTGAAACAGGTGTTCTCTCCTGTACTTTGTCGCCATCAGCCGGGCAGCAAAAGCTGGTTCCCCGTATGGGGATTGAAACAGGGGACCAGGATGACCGGGACAGATGCCAGCCCTGCTAGCAGCAAAAGCTGGTTCCCCGTATGGGGATTGAAACCGCACTGACCCCAAAGCCACGCAAAGCCTCGATGAAGTGGACAGCAAAAGCTGGTTCCCCGTATGGGGATTGAAACCGGGAGAGCGAGGGCCGCTGGATCGACAGCCGCGCCCATGGCAGCAAAAGCTGGTTCCCCGTATGGGGATTGAAACTCCGGTGCCGAGGCCGGGGAAGAAGGGCGCCCATCGGCCTTTCAGCAAAAGCTGGTTCCCCGTATGGGGATTGAAACTGGCCGGCGCGGATGGAGCGGTCGCCGGAGCCGGTGCCGACAGCAAAAGCTGGTTCCCCGTATGGGGATTGAAACAGCCCCATCGGCCGAGGGGACCACGACAGCCGGCACTGCCCAGCAAAAGCTGGTTCCCCGTATGGGGATTGAAACAGGGATTCCGAAGAACGCAGAACGTGTGCGTGTAATTGCAGCAAAAGCTGGTTCCCCGTATGGGGATTGAAACCCTGGGCCTCTCAGGAGCCGGACCATCATCTTGCGAGATGTCAGCAAAAGCTGTTTCCCCGAATGGGGATTGAAACCCCTTCAAGACCGCGCTCACTTCTGTCGGA
>JANWXX010000520.1 GCA_025057345.1 Polyangiaceae bacterium
CAGATTGTGATCCTGCAGCAGGTGAACTTCAAGACCGGGAGCGACGTAATCGACCAGGGGAGCTTCGGGTTGCTCCAGCAGGTGAGGGATGTGATCCAGCAGCACCCGGAGATCGCACGGATAGCCATTGACGGCCACACCGACAGCCAGGGGAATGCCCAGGCGAACCTCGAGCTCTCCCGAAGGCGAGCAATGGCGGTGCTTCGATGGCTGAGCGAGCACAGCGTGGACGCCCGAAGGCTGGAGGCTCGGGGCTTCGGCTCCAAGCGCCCCATCGCGGACAACAAGACCGCAGCAGGGCGGGCAAAGAACCGCCGGGTCGAGTTCCAAATCCTGCGACGCACGCCCCGAGGGGAGGCTGGCTGGCAGGAGGGGAGCGTGGAACCGTGAGCCGGGGCCTCTCTCTCCCGGTCAAGGCACTGCTGTTGTTGGGGGGGGTGGCTGGTCTGCCGGTGGTGGCGGCAGCCCCGGCGCTGGTGGAGCTCAACCGCACCTCGGTCGTGGCCAGCGAGAAGCGAGCCCAGTCCGCCACCCTGGGGGAAACTGCAGCGCAGATCCACGGGCTGGTGGAGATCGTGCGCGGCGACGCTATGGCCGTTGCAGCGGCAATGGCAGAGGCCGCCGCCAACCCCAGCCCCCAGGGCGACGGGCTCTCCGGGGTCCGAGCCACACTAGCCACCCGCCCCTCCTTTGATGCAGTACGCTTCGAGGTTCCCTCTGCTGGGGTGAACACAGTACTCCGTAAGAGGGAGATCGGAGGGGTCGAGCCTCCTCGATCCACCGAGGCGCTCCGGGCCAAGGCGGATGCCCACGGGGCTGCCTTCGCAGTTTCCGCACCCAGCCTAGCCACCCTAGTAGTTCCTATCGAAATGGGAGCTCAGGCCAAAGGCGCCCGGGGCTACATTACCGTCGGCATCCCCCTGGAAACCATGCGCTCCGAGCTAGCCCAGACGATCCTCACTCGCTTCGAGGATACGGAGGTGACCTTGGTGCTGGTGGATGACCAGCGGAAGGTCATCGCCAGCGCCGGCTCCTCCCCCCTCGCAGAGGGTGAGGATGCCGACAAGCTCCCGGTGTTCAGCTTGCTCCCGACAGGTATCTCTTGGTCCCAGCGCTTCAGCGTAGTTAGCTCCTTCCATCAGGCAGGGCGCCGGGTAGTCGGCGGCGTACAGACGATCCCAGGGCTGGGTTGGGCGGTAGCTCTCTGGCGCCCTGAGGCGGAGGCCTATGCGATCCTCCACCAGACCCGCGCCCGCCTCCTGCTCATCGCCGCCCTTGTCTCCACCCTCTCTGCTTTTGTCGCCCTAGGGGCCTCCCGAGCTGTGACTCGCCCAGTACTTCACCTCGTCCACCTAGCAAGGAAGCTCGGGCAACGAGCCTGGGAAGAAATCCCAGAGAAACCCAGCCGCAACGACGAACTGGGCGATCTCGAAGCAGCTCTTGGCCAAGCAGCCCGCGACCTCCAGCAAGGCGAGGCAGAACTGGCCCGCCAGGAGAGGGTCCGCTCAGATCTTGGCAGGTTCCTCGACCGAGAGCTGGTAGAGAAGATTGTGCGTGGCGAGCACTCCTTGGCCCTCGGAGGACGCCGCCAACACATCTCCGTGCTCTTTGCCGACGTGGTTTCTTTCACCCCACTAGCAGAAAGCCGGGACCCAGAGCAGGTCGTCGCTCTGCTCAATGAGCTGTTTTCTATGCTTACCGAGATCGTATTCCGTCATGGAGGCTCGGTGGACAAGTTCATCGGAGATTGTGTCATGGCAGTCTGGGGAGCCGCCGATGGCCGAGAAGATCACGCCGAGCGCGCCCTCGAAGCTGCTAGCGACATGCTCCGCTTCCTGGAGACTGCCAACATTGGTTGGAGATCCAAATATGACCTAGAGATACGCCTGGGGATCGGGGTCCACTCCGGCACTGCCATCGTGGGGAACATCGGCTCCGACAAGCGAATGGAATTCACTGCTATTGGCGATACTGTGAATGTGGCTGCCCGTCTGGAAGCGATCGCTGCTCCCAACCAAATCTTGCTTAGCGAGGAAACCGCCAAGCTTGCCGGGGATCTGTTCGAGACGCGCTTTCTGGGCGAAAGAAAGCTCCCCGGACGCTCCTCTCCCACGCGCGTTCACGAGCTCCTCGGCTGATCGATCAGAGGGTGGTACACCTCCCCTCCGTGCATTGTTCCCCTGGAGCACAACAGGTCTGATCGCAACGCTCGGTACCACTAGGACAAATGAAGGTACAGCGTCCCTCCTCACATCGGGGAGAGGCTCCCTTAGGCATTGTCCTACGACTGCAATCGGAGCCTGGCCCACCACAGGAGCCGCAGTGTTTTGGGTCCGAGCGTAGGTCGAGACACTGGCCTCCACAATCGAAGAGGCCTTGCTGGCACCGGTAGCTGCAAACACCTTCGTGACACAGCGGAGCAGCCAGCTTTGGGGTACTGGCCTTGCAATCCTCCGGGGTGGAACATCGGGAGGAGAATGAGGAGGGCGTCGAGGGGAGCGAAGCAGAGGGGCGCACCGGTGACTGGACCGGCGACTGGACGGAGCGGGCAGGGATCGGGGGCAGAACTACTGGTCGGGCTGTAGAGGCCTCGCCGTCCTGAAACCACCAAGCAGCAACAACTCCCAAGACCACGAAACCACCAAGCACCAAGGCAAGCCCCCCCCGGGAAACCACCGGACGAGAGGAGGGGACCGCAAGCGTAGGAGGACCAGCAGCGGTGGGGACGACGGCTTGGAGAGGAGCATGATGGGTGGTAGAGGTCAAGGGCAGGGCCCCTGGGGAGGCGAGAGTGGGAGGGAGTCGGGGGTTCGAGGGCTGGAGTGCCAGGGAGCAGCGCAGCAACACCTGACGCAACTCTTCGCAGGAGGAGAAGCGCTGCTCCCGGTCCTTGGCGCAGGCCCGAGCCAATACCGAGTCGAGCTGGGCGACAGCCTCGTTGTCGAGGGGAAGGTTGGGGTCTCGCTGCCGCAGGGAAGGAAAGGGCACATGGATATGCTGCCGGGCTACCTCATAGCTACTGGCAGCTCGGAAGGGCACCTCGCCGGTAAGCATCTCGTAGAGCAGCACGCCTAGCGCGTAGATGTCTGCCCTGGCATCAAGGGTAGGATCCGCCTTGAGCTGCTCGGGAGCCATGTAAAACAGCGTACCGATCATCCCC
>JANWXX010000521.1 GCA_025057345.1 Polyangiaceae bacterium
AGGACCTGCCCCCCCACGCACCTTGGGAGAACCGACGCCTTCCGCATCCACCTCAGCAGAGCCCCTCTGGATCCGCTCACAGTAAGGCCTAGCAGCCCACTCGGGGAGGCCCTAGGGAGTTCTTATGCCGCTCATCGATCACGAAAAGGAGATCCTTCGTCTCAAGAAGGAGCGTAACGCGGTCATCCTAGCCCATTACTACCAGGATGGGGAGATCCAGGACGTCGCCGACTTCATCGGGGACTCCCTTCAGTTGGCCCAGGCAGCTCGCTCGGTGAAGGCCGACGTGATCTGCTTCGCCGGAGTACACTTTATGGCTGAAACCGCCAAGATCCTCAATCCGGAGCGGATCGTGGTCATCCCCGATCTCCACGCGGGTTGCTCTCTGGCAGACGGATGCCCTGCGGAGCGCTTTCGGAAATGGAAAGCCCGCTATCCGGACGCTGTCACCGTTTCTTACATCAACTGCTCTGCTGCAGTAAAAGCGGAGAGCGACTACATTTGCACTTCCTCCAATGCGGAAAAGATTGTCCGGGCCATCCCCGAAGGAACAACCATCCTCTTCGCTCCAGACCGGAACCTGGGCCGTTACGTGGAGAAGCTCACCGGGCGTACCATGGTCCACTGGCCGGGGAGCTGCATCGTCCACGAAACCTTCAGTGAGCGGAAAATCGTGGCACTGATGGAACGCCACCCCGATGCTGAGGTGATCGCTCACCCCGAGTGCGAGGACGGTATCCTACGCCACGCTTCCTTCATCGGCAGTACCACCGCGCTGCTGAAGTATGCCGTCAACAGCCCGAAAGCCCGCTTCATCGTTGCCACCGAGCCAGGTATCCTCCACCAAATGAAGAAGCAGGCCCCGGAGAAAGAGTACATCCCTGCGCCTCCCCTCAATGAGCACTGTGCTTGCAACGAGTGCCCCCATATGAAGCGTAATACCCTGGAAAAGGTCTACCTCGCGCTTCGCGATCTAGCCCCACGCATCGAGATAGATGAGTCGCTCCGCGAACGCGCTCGCCTCCCCATCGATCGCATGCTTGCCCTCTCGTTAACCCCACGACAAGGCTTAGCAACCGGGCTAAGAAGCCCGTCGCTGTTGGCTTGCGCACCATCTTGACCCCAGAGCTCGGAGGCCCCGGTGGGGTGCTCTTGCGTCGTAGAAGCGGGATCGGGTTCCCCTCGTCCTCCTCGCGAGAAACGGGGGGCTTCACATTCGTCACCTCCTCAAAGTCAAGGCTCGCTGCAGCCCCGATAACCGGCGGGCGGGGCGGAGGGAGCGGGCGTGCACCGGCTGTCATGGGAAACACCGGGATCGGTGGCAGTGGGACGCGGAACGGCACCAGCGTAGGCACCGGCTGGGTCGTGGGCTCGGGCTCTGGTGCTGGGATCTCCAGGACCGGCGATGAGGTACCATCCTCCAGCGGAGGCAGCATCGCCGCACTGAAGACCTCGGTGCACTCGTCTGACTCGTCCAGCACCGGAAGCTCGTCCGTGGGTGGAGCTGCTAGAATCGTCCCGATCTCGCCGTACTGCATAGCCCAAATTCTCCCGTATTCTTCCTCCCCTTGGAGGGGTAGGCGCCTTGTAGCACGTTGGACACATGATGCCAGGCCCTTTCGATGCATCTGATCCCGCACATGCTTGAGCGCGTCGCACCCGTTTCCCGAGGCGGTCGTGTTCGACCGTCATGCCCCGTTGCCCTCGCCCGCATCAACCAACCCCAAACGGCCACCGGCTGCAAACGCGCTGCACCAGATTACACTAGGCTCTCCTAAGAGAGAGTACATGTGCTGCTCGTTTTCCTGGTGACCACCAGCTCCGATACAATAGCTAGCCGCCTGCTTGTTGGCGGTTGAGGAGCTACCCAACAACAGGCGGTTTTGACGGGGGTATGGCCCCGGAGGTAGGCTCACCCGATGAGCGAGACAGTACCGCCTTCTGTGGTGGTCGTGGGAGCCGGCGGAATCGGAGGGATTACCGCAGCGAGCCTGACGGAGCTGGGCGTCCCGGTCACTTGCGTAACTGGCCGTGAGGACATCGCCCGTGCACTCCGGGAACAGGGAGCTCGGGTGCGGGAGGCAGAGGGGGAGCGGTTGGTCCAGGGCATCCGGGCGTTTGCAGCGCTACCAAGCGGTGAGGGGCCCTTCTCCTTCGCTCTGCTCGCAGTGCAACCTCCCCAGGTAGAAGAAGCTGCCCAGAAAATCACTCCCTTCCTGGCGAACAACGGGCGCATGGTATGTCTTGCGAACGGGCTCTGTGAGCAGCGTATCGCGCCGCTAGTCGGGGAGCACCGAGTGCTGGGTGCAATCGTAGGCTGGGGAGCCTCCCAACTTGCCCCAGGGCACTACGAGCGCACCGCTGCAGGAGGCTTCACCCTCGGCTACCTCGACGGACGTATCGACGCCCAGGTGGAGTGCCTGAGTCGCCTACTGGAATGCATCGGTCCAGTGGAGATCAGCACCAACCTGCTGGGAGCTCGCTGGAGCAAGCTGGCGATCAACTGCGCCATCAGCACCCTCGGAACCTTGGGCGGTGAGCGGCTAGGGGTGCTGGTGCGCTACCGGATCGTCCGGCGCCTAGCCCTCGAACTCATGACTGAAGCGGTTGCAGTAGCCAGAGCGGAGGGGGTAAAGCTCCAGAAGGTCATTGGCACCCTTGATCTGGATTGGATGGCACTAACAGAGACGGAGCGTTCGGCTGCCGGCAGCGTGGGCTTGGTAGCCAAGCATGGGATGTTGCTAGCCGTCGGAGCGCGGTTCCGCCGAATGCGCTCCTCGATGTTGGCTGCCATAGAGCGAGGGAGGCCACCCGCGGTGGATTATCTCAACGGAGAGGTTGTGGAGCGCGGGCGACGCCACGGGATTGCAACTCCAGTCAACGCAGCCGCACAAGATATGGTGCATGAGATTGCACAAGGCAGGCGAACTTCTTCTCTGAGTACTATCCGGGAACTCTATATAGCTACGCGTACCGTACGCGGCAGGCAGGAGCAGGAAGACGAAGAAGACGAAGGATGAGGAGGTGGAGCAGAGGGGAATCGAACCCCTGACCTTCGCATTGCGAACGCGACGCTCTCCCAACTGAGCTACTGCCCCGGAGATAGGCGGCAGGTATACCTACCTTT
>JANWXX010000522.1 GCA_025057345.1 Polyangiaceae bacterium
CCCCGCCCCCCGCCCCCCGGCCCCCCCCCCCGCCCGCCCCCGGCCGCCGCCCGGGCCCGCGGGGGCGGGCGCCCCCCCCGGCGGGGGGGGCGAGGGTGGGGCGATCGTGGAACCGAAGGGTGCACCGTATCCGATCGTGCTAGCTCATGGGTTCTTCGGATTCGAAGAGTTCGCGGGGCTGAATTTCGTAACGTACTTCTACAAAGTGAAGGACCGGCTCAACGCGGAAGGTGAGCTCGAGGTGTACACACCAGCCGTGGACCCGTTCAACAACTCGGAGGTCCGGGGGGAGGCTCTGCTGAACCACGTCGAAGCGATCGCTCAGCTTACCGGGCGGGGGAGAGTGAACCTCATCGGTCACTCCCAGGGGGGGCTGGATGCGCGGGTGGTAGCTCATCTTCGACCGGATCTGGTGGCCTCGGTGACGACCTTCGCCACACCTCACCGGGGGACGAGGATCGCGGATGTGGCGCTCGGATTGGTCAGCGACCCGCGAGCCCAGGATCTGATCGACGGACTTGTCAAATTGGTGGGGATTCCCCTTTACGATGCTGCGGGGAAACAGACCAGTCTGGGCAAGTCCATGGTGCAGCTCTCCGAAAAGGAGATGACCTTGTTCAACGCCAAGTACACGGATCAACCCGGTGTTGAGTACCTATCGCTTACCGGAAGGAGCAAGAGCCACCCTGGCGGCAATGAATGTTTCTCGCCCATCGAGCCTCCCTTTGTGGCCAAGACCAAGAAGGAGCTAGACGGACTAGAAACGTTGTTGACGATACCTGGGTTGATTCTCGATGGGATCGACCTGACACCCGCGCCTCACGATGGGTTGGTGAAAGTGGAGAGTGCTCGGTGGGGGCAATTTCTCGGGTGTGTCCCCGCCGATCACTTTGATGAGATTGGCCACCTCTTCGGTGACAAGCCCAGCTTGCTCAATGACTGGGATTACCTGGACTTTTATGTTGAGCTGGTGAAGTATCTTCGAGCGAAGGGGCTCTGACGAGTGCGCTTCTTTGCGGTTGCGGCTAAGGGTACGGAGGGGGCCCTGCGGGACGAACTGAAGGAGATCGGGCTGAAGGGAGTGCGTGCAGACCGAGGTGGGGTTCACTTCGAGGGGGCGCTGAGCGACGGGTTCCGGGCCTGTTACGAGAGCCGGATTGCCGTGCGCATCCAAACCCCGCTAGCCTCCTTCGAAGCGCCGTCGGCGGAGGCGCTCTACGAGGGGGTACGCAGCGTGGACTGGTCTCGTTGGCTGACAGAGCAGCATACACTGGCAGTTAGGGCATTCTGTCGTTCCAGCGTGCTGACTCACACCCAGTTCATCGCCCAGCGCACCAAGGATGCTATCGTTGATCAGCTTCGTGAGCGCTGCGGGTTTCGGCCCTCCGTCAATCTCGGTGACCCGGACGTGCGCGTCTTCGTTCACCTCGTCCACAACAAAGCAACGGTGTACCTCGACCTTTCCGGCGATCCGCTCTACCAGCGGGGTTATCGGGTTGCCGGTGTGGAGGCTCCCCTCAAAGAAACCCTAGCGGCAGCGGTGCTGCGGCTCTCTGGCTGGGACCGAAGCTCCCCGTTGGTGGATCCGATGTGTGGCTCCGGTACCTTTGTACTTGAGGCGGCACTCTGGGCTGCCCGGGTGCCTGCCGGTGTGCTTCGTCCTCGCTTTGGTTTTGAGCGGTGGGCCTGCCATGGCGATGCAGAGCGGCGCGCGATAGCCGATCTCCGCCAGGAGGCTCGGGAGCGCAAGCCACCACCCGCGCCGTTCTTGCTAGGATCTGATCTTGACGGGCATGCTATCAAGATTGCCCGAGAGAGCGCTGCTCGTGCCGGAGTGCGCGCCTCCTGGTTCTGCCGACCCCTGTCGGAGCTTCGTCCGTTGCGCCAGCCCGGGTGGCTGGTGACCAACCCTCCTTATGGCCAGCGGCTTGCGCTTCAGCCAGAGCTAGTGGTGGAGTTTGGCTCCGTTGCACGGACGCTTCACAGGTCACGGGTGGTGGTGCTAGCAGCGGGAGAGGAGTGGGCCAGGGTATTTCCATTTCGTCCCGAGCAGGTATGGACGCTCCATAACGGTGATCTCGTCTGTCGATTGAGCTGTACAGTGATTCGGTTATAGCTTGCAGCCTGCGAGATCTGAGCAATCCCCGCAGGAGCACCCCTCTAGGAACTCAACGCAGTAGCCATTCTCCATACAACTCTGGCAATGCTCGTCCTCGCGACAATCTGCGCAGATGCAGTCATCTTCGAGAGGGCTGCAGACCCCGTTGTCGACGCATCCCACTGGGGACGGTGCACAACCCTCCACCTTCCCCGAGCAGTCTGCGCAGCTACAGTCCTCTCCGCCCTGTCGGTCACAAACCATGTCATCGATGCACCGCTCTTTGCATCGGGCGACCTCGACGCAGTCGGTACAGGAGCAGTCTTCGAGGTCCGGAGTACACTGCCCGTCGGGCTGGCCCCCCGTGCAGGTCAAGGAGCGCCCGAGAGCAAGAGGCTCCCTGCAGAAATCCGGGGCTCCTGGGCGCTGGCAGAGATCTGGTTTGGGTGCCTGACCGCCAGCTCCCGCAGCTTCTTCCTCGGCTGGTGCAACGACCGGACCGCAGCCCCCGTGGAGCACCCCCATCAAGAGCACTGCAAGCAAGCCTGCCTGCTTCGCATCGGTCATGGGGCTCCACGCTAGCATGACGAGCCTTGAGCGGCTTATCAGCGGCGGGGGGCCATATCGAGGAGGATTCGTGCAGTTTCCCGGCTGAGCCCGACCCCCCAGCGGAGCACCAGACCACCGCCCACCAGACCCATCACCGGATCCAGCCATGCCAGTCCGGCGTATTTCCCGGCCAGTAGTGCTCCGATGGCGAGCATGCTGGTGAGTGCATCCGCCAGCACATGCAGGTACGCCGCCTTTAGGTTGTGGTCCTCGTGGTCGTGGCTGTGGTCGTGACTATCCTGGAGTAGGAGTACGCACCCTGTATTCACCAGGAACCCTAGGACTGCGACGCTGATGGCCTCGTTGAAGTGGATCACTTCAGGGGCGAAGAAGCGGCGGATAGATTCCACAAACATGCCAAGGGCGACTAGGCTAAGGAGCAAGGAGCTGGTAAATCCGGCCAGCGTGTTGATCTTGTGG
>JANWXX010000523.1 GCA_025057345.1 Polyangiaceae bacterium
CCGCCTGTCACAACCTGCTCGCCCTCCACCTAGCGGGCTACGAGGGGCTGCTCTACGAAGGCTCTTGGAGCGACTGGAGCAGCGATCCCGCACAGGAAGCTCGCCTGGGGGATGAGCCCTGAGGAGGTTTGCCCGCGTCGTCGAGCCGGGGTAAGGGTGTCCCCATGGCCATCACCTACCGTCAGGCAGGGGTCGATATCGATGCAGGGGACGAGCTGGTCGAGCGCATTAAGCCCCTAGCTGCGCGTACAAGACACCCTCTGGTGTTGGCGGATGTGGGTGGCTTCGCCGGCCTTTGTGCTCTGCCCCCTGATATCGAAGAGCCTATTCTGGTCAGCGGTACCGATGGCGTTGGCACCAAGCTCAAGCTGGCCTTCCTTACCGGCAAGCATGACACCATTGGCATTGATCTGGTGGCTATGTGCGTGAACGATATCCTCACCACTGGCGCCCGCCCCCTGTTCTTTCTCGATTACTTCGCCACCGGGAAGCTTGATGTGGCAACTGGGGAGGCAGTAATTCGGGGCGTCGCTGAGGGCTGCTCTCTCGCCGGGTGCGCGCTGCTGGGAGGCGAAACTGCGGAGATGCCCGGGATGTACGCCGAAGGCGAGTACGACCTGGCCGGCTTCGCCGTCGGTGTAGTCGGTCGCCGCCAGATTCTCGATGGAAAGGCGGCCAGGGTGGGGGATGTGCTCCTCGGTCTCCCCTCCAGCGGGCTCCACTCCAACGGCTACTCCCTTGCGCGTCGTGTCCTCGAACCCTACCTTGGCGAGCGCCCCGAAGCCCTCGCAGGCGCGACCATCGCAGAGTCGCTTTTGACACCAACTCGGATGTATGCACGGGCGGTGGCGACAGTATTGGAGGGCCACGAGGGGCGAGTTCGGGGGATAGCGCATATTACGGGGGGCGGTCTGCCAGGGAACCTCCCGAGGATGCTGCCTGAGGGGTTGGGGGCCCGATTGGTGAGGGCTTCCTGGGAGCGCCCAGCGATCTTGGATCTGATCGCTCGTCGAGGTCCTGTGGAGGAGCCGGAGTTGCGGCGGACTTTCAACCTGGGGCTGGGGCTGGTGATCGCGGTGGACTCTTCCTTCGTGGAGGAGGCGGAGGTGAGGCTCCGGTCGGTGGGGGAGGAGCCGCGGCGGGTAGGCGAGGTGATCGCGATAGCCCCTTCCACCCCCTTCGAGGATCGGGTGATCTTCGTCTGATGCTTTCGCTGGGTGTTCTCTGCTCCGGGTCTGGAACCAATCTCCAGGCGATCCTGGATGCCTGTGCATCTGGGGAGCTGGACGCCCGGGTCAAGCTGGTGCTGTGCAACAAGCCGGCAGTTATGGCGCTGGAGAGGGCGAAACGAGCAGGTGTCCCCTCCAGGGTGCTTTCCCATAGGGATGCTCCGAGCCGGGAGGAGTACGACGCGGTGCTGGTAACGGCGCTCCGGGAAGCAGGGGTAGAACTGGTGGTGTTGGCAGGTTTTCTGAGGCTTGTGACGCCGGTGCTACTGGAGGCCTTTCCGGACCGGGTGATCAACATCCATCCGGCACTGCTCCCGTCGTTCCCTGGGCTAGACGGCCAACAGCAAGCACTTGCCTACGGGGTCACCATCACTGGGTGTACGGTGCATCTGGTGGACGCAGGCATGGACACAGGGCCGATCCTGGCGCAAGCAGCGGTACCAGTGCTAGATGGAGACGACCGGGACACACTGGCCCGGCGTGTGCTTCGGCAGGAGCACCGGCTCCTGGTAGAGGTGATTCGTTGGTTCGTGGAGGGGCGTGTGTGGGTGGAGCGAGCCGAAGGGCAGCGGCCTCGGGTGTGGGTGGACGGGCGGCGACGGGCTTTCTGGTCGGATGAGCCGTGAAGGGCCGTCACTTCGACGTGCTGGTGCTGGGGCGTAGAGTGGGGGCACTGGTGGCGGCAGCACTGCTGGCGCGGAGGGATTTTTCCGTGTTGGTGCTGGGGCAGGGAGCCCGGGATGCAACCTACCACCTGGGACAGTGGGCACTGCGTCGCCGGCTTCTGCTTCTCCTGGGGGCGACTTCGCCAGCGCTACGCCGGGTTCTGGTGGAGCTTGCACAGAATCAAACCTTCCGCCGCCGTACGGTCGCGCTGGACCCAATGCTCTCGGTGCTTATGCCAGGACGCCGCTTTGAATTGCCGCCTGATCGTTCCCTATTTGAGCGTGAGATTGAGCGAGAGTTTCCGGAGATCCGCCGAGTCGTCCACGATTTTTATATCCAGCTCGCTGCGGTCAACGAAGCAGCGGATCGTGCTTTCGAGCGGGATGTGCTCTGGCCTCCGGGAACCTTCTGGGAGCGGAGGCAGACGGCGCAAGCTGTCTCCGGGCTCCCGTTTCTGGAGGGGAAGACGGATCCGCTTGCGGATTTCCCCCCGTTGCACCCATACCGTGCAGTGATCCAGCAGACGGTGGCCTTCGCCACCCATCTGGCACCGGGACCACGGCTTTTTCCTCCGTTCGCGACGGCACGGCTTCATGGCTCATGGACCCGAGGGCTGGTGGGTCTCTCCGGTGGGGAGGATGAACTGACCACCTTCCTATGCGAGCGCATCTCGGCCCACGGAGGAATGGTAGCACTTCAGGAGTCTGCAGAGCGAGTGCTCGCTTCTCGCAAGGGCTTCGAGGGGATTTTGCTCCAGGGGGAGTCGGGTAAGGTGAGTGGTCGCTTCCTGATCTTCGACGGTAGCGGCGAAGAGCTTGCGGAGCTGGCTTCCGGCGAGGGGGTTTCCCCTTCCGCGCTTCGGGAGTGGCCTCGGGTGACGCCCTCGGTAGGGCGCTTCCTGGTGTCGATCCTACTCCGAGAGGACGCTGTCCCGGAGGCCATGGGTCCGGAGGCATTGCTGCTGGATCAGACCCCGGGGCTAGCCTACGATCCTTGGCGCCCAACACTCCGGTTGCGCCGCGAGGCGAGCGCAGGGGGGGAAACCTTGCTGGCGGCAGAGGCACTGCTACCGCTGCGGGGTTCGCTCCCGGTGACGGAGGCTCGGACAGCGGTATTGGCGGGGGTTGCTCGTTATCTGCCTTGGTTGCACCGCCATCTGCGGGTAGTCGACTCTCCTCATGACGGACTGCCTGTTTGGGTCTACGAGGAAGGGAACCGCCGGGAGGTA
>JANWXX010000524.1 GCA_025057345.1 Polyangiaceae bacterium
AAGTTGGCTGAGGATCCGAAGGTTCCGAGAGGCTGGTCCTGGACGCTGCTTCACCGACCCCAGGATCACTTCCTGGTGCGCAACGTCGCCTGGACCTCGGATGGCCGCTGCCTGGCAGCGACCTCGGAGGGATTGGCGTTCTGGGATGGGAGTAGTTGGCTGGAGATGGTTCCGGAAGGATACCCGGAACCGAAAGGGATCCGTCTGGTGAGGAAGCTGGCACCAGGGCAGTGGATGATCGGGGGGGATGGGGCCACGCTGGCGGTGTTGCGGGAGGCTGGAAAATGGGAGCTACGTCAGGGAGAAGATCGTTCTGTGAGCTTTGTGATGGCGAGCGGGGACCCGGATGATCTCGGGGTTGCCGTGGGGGAGGACAGTGAAGGAAGACTGTCGCTCCATGCGCTGGCAGCAGGACGGTGGTGGCGTCCGCTTTCACTGCCGGAGGTCGCCTCGATCCTCTCCGTGGCGCGGATTGAGGACGAGAAGTGGCTGCTCGCAGGTCGAAGGAGAGACGGGCGAGGCTATGCGGCGGTCTATCGTCCGACCCAGTGGAGCGTGGAAGAGCTTCCCTCATCGGAAACCCGAGCTTACCTGGCGAGCGCCGGAGATCCGGCGCGGGGCATGGGACTTATTGTTGGTGTCGGAGGGCATACGCTGTTGGTGGAGAGAGGGCAGATACGAGCCGAGCACGCGGGAGCGAGCGTGGACTTGGCAGCCGCAGCTTTCGATGGGACTGGACGAGCATGGGCGGCAGCACGAGGATCCCTGTGGGTACGGTCTCCCGGAGGAGGGAATCCGTGGTCGTGCGTGTGGTCGGAGCCGAGCTGGCCCTCCCCGCTGGTGTCGCTGGTGGCGGACGTAGGGCTCGTGGTGGCGATCTCCGTGGATGGTGCGGTGCTGGAGGGGCGACTGGGGTAGTGAGCACGGGTGGGGTTAGGCGCCCTGGAGCTGGGCGATCCTCGCCTGGATCTCTGTGGGCCAGGGGCCTTCCATCTTGGCGAGGGTCGCGGGCGGGACGCCCATCGGGGCCATGGCGGGAGGAGCGCCGACCCCCGGGAGGTGACCGCCTCCGAGCTGGCGGACGAGCTGCGTCCAGCGGGTCTCCTCGTCGCGGATGTGGCGCTGGATCGCGCTGGTCTGGAGGGACGAGAAGCTGGTGAGCCGTGTCTTGACGGCACCTAGGAGCTCCTGATGAACGTGCTGCCTGGCGCTCTCTTTCTGCCGCGCCATGGCCTGCTTGAACTTGGTGGGGACGGTGGTGACGGCGTAGACCAGCGCTCCAGCGAAGACCAGCCCGAAGACGACAGGGAGGGCGGTGTTGGCCGCGCTGCCGGCGATCCTGCTCGCGGCCATGCTGAGCACGGTGACGCCGCCGAGGGAGGCGGTGAGGATCTTCTGGGTGGTTCCGAGCACCTCCAGCTTGCTCGGGGTCAGGATCTTGTACCCCTTGAGCGGGGGGAGCTGGGAGGTACCATCCGGGATCTTCGCCGGCTTGATCTCGAAGGGAATCTCCGCCGGGAGCCCGACCTTTTTCAGCTCCTCGTTGCTCCGTTCAGCCACCAGCTGCTCGTTGTTCTCGCGCCAGGTCTGCTCAGCATGTTTCAGCCAGCTCCAGAAATCTTCAAGTTGCCTAGGTTCGATCTCGAAGCGAGTCTCACCGGTTTCGGGGAGATCCCGGGCAGCGAGGTCCAAGTTCAACAAAGAACGCTCTGCCTTTTCCTGGATCTGCTGGAGTTGCTGGGTGAGGCGCCCGTTCCAGGTGCCCTGCTCCCACTGGAGGGCTTGCGACACCAGAGGAGCAAGCTGGTTGATCCGTTGGGCGGCAGCAGCCCTGGCAGCGGCCTCTTCCTGGGCTTTGGCTCGTTGTTGCTGCTGCTCCTTGTAGGCCCGGAGCGCGAGCGGCAGCAGCGCGAGGGTCTCCTCGTAAATGGCGATCCATCCGGGGGCATCCTTCGAGGCGGTGGCACGGCGCCGCTGCTCCAGCGAGGCGACCCGCTGGGCCAGCGAAGCCTCTTGGAGCTGCATCTGCTTGAGGGAATCCAGGAGAGAGTCGAAGAAGACGACGGGCTCAAAGACAGGCATCACCGCTTGTTGACCTGGTGCAGACCTGCCTCCACCAGCCCGGAGACGGTGCCGACCACTGGGATATGTTGGAGCACGCGGTTGGCCTCGTGCAAGATCCGTTCGATCCACCCGGTCGCGGAGTTCTCCAGGCTACCGACCAGGTGGCTGGCCTGCTGCTCCAGCATGCCCATCACCTGGTCCTTGATCCCCGTGATGGTGTTGACCGCATGGTCTGCCACCGCCGTGAGCCTCCCCTGGTGGTGCTCGGTGGCCTGGGCCAGGTGGTTGCTCAGGAAATCACCGCGCTCCGAGAGCATCCCGCCGAGGTGCTCGCCGGTGCTCTGGAGGTGTCCGGTGAGATTGGAGCCCAAGGTGTGCAGTGCCTCCATCCCCTGCTGCTGTGTCGACTGGAGCGCCTGGGTGGCCTGGTCGTGGAGCGCCCGGTCTGCCTCCACGGATTGATCGCGGAGCTGCTGGTACTCGTCGGTGAGGGCGCGGTGTTTCTCGTCGAGAGCCCGCTGGATGGCCTGCTCCATCTGCTCGGCGTACCGGCGGACCTCCTGCTCGGAGCGCTCGGTGGCCTGCTCGATGGCGTGGGCGGCCTCGGCCCGGGCTCGCTCGACGGCGGTAGTGGCTTGTGCTGGGTCTCTTGGAGAGCGGCAAGAGCAGTCTCTCGTTCCTGCTGGCATCGGGTGGCTGCAGCTTCAGCGGCCTGCTGGGCCAGATGGATCTGGTGAAGCCCCTCGGAGAGTGCTGTCCGGATCGTATCGAGGGCTTGCTGGCGCTCCTGCTCGGAGGCGTCGCGGGCCTCCTGAATCGAGCTGAGGAGCATTTGTGCCTGCTAGACAAGATGACGAGCAGCTTCAAGGGGTTCGATGGTATCGCTCATCGGATCTCCTTTCTACCACAGCCCCTCCGTTGCTTCCTCCCCGCGAACCGTTCGTCATCCCTCTGCCTTTGAGCGTAGCGTCAGCACGGGGCAAGGAGCGTAGCGTACCACACGCTCCGCTACGCTACCAATGAGTAGGTGCGCCAGCCCGGTGCGCCCATG
>JANWXX010000525.1 GCA_025057345.1 Polyangiaceae bacterium
ATCAGCTCCACAGGGGGGCAGGGAGGTATCAGCTCTGCGGGGGTAGGAGGTCAGCTGGCAGCGGGGGAAGGAGGGAACCCCTCCCAAGCGGGAGCGAGCGGAGACTGGCAGCATGGTGGATGGGGAGACGGAACCCAAACCTGCTGTACGGGAACCTCCTTCCACGACTGTCCCATCGCCAACAAATATACCATCTGTCAGGATGGTTCCTGCAGAGAGGCCCCTGAGCCGTGCCCCGAGCAAGGGGGGAATGGCGGAGCCTCGGGCCAAGGTGGAAGCTCAGGAGGTGAGGCACAAGGAGGGGCTGGGGGCATCCCTGCTGGCTTTGCCCCTGTCACTTGCTTCCCAGAAGGGCTTGCGACAGAGCTGAAACTGGATTCGATCGAGATTCTCGAAGGAGAGTTTGAGATCGGCACTGGCGAGGGTATCAAGGGTGAATGGATTCCAGTCTTTTCGGATGGAAAACCCTGTGCTTCTGCCAAGGACCAGGCTGCCTGCCTATCGCTCGTAGATGCAAAGAAGAAGAATACTAAGAAATCTAGTCTGAGTAGCGAGGAGAGCCTTGGTCCAGTTCCTACGGTGCGTCGGGAACTGCTGGTGATCACCTCGGGTGATCAGGTCACAGTCCTCACCTCACTCGAGGAACTGGAAGCTCTGCTAGGTCCCCTCGATAGCCTGGCTAAGCTTGGGATCTGGCTTCGCTACACCTTCCTCAATGGCTGCAACTACGCGGTCAAGAAAGTAGAGGGAGGCTACGAGGTGTGGGTTCTAGGGAAGCGGGTGAGCGCCTGTCCGATCAGCTACGAGGATCAGCTATATTGGATCACCGCCGCAGGTGAAATCGAGCTTCTCAAGAGCGAACCCGTGGAAGGTTCCGGATCAGGAGCCTGCGCTGGACGTCGTCCAACAGGATTCCGACCTCCCTATGCCAACGCCTCCTCGCCCCTAGGTGAGTTCTTCGCAAAGCTCACTTATCTCGAAACTGCTAGTGTTGCAGCCTTCGAGCGCTTGCACCAAGAGCTCAAGCATTTCCATGCACCAGAAGACCTCGTAACCGAGTGCCTGGATTCGGCAGCCGACGAAGTACGACATGCGGCTCATATGCTCAAGCTCACCAAACGTTTCCGTGGAGCCGTTGACGAGCTATACATCCCTCCGGCTTGCCCCCGCTCCCTGCTGGATTTGGCCATTGAGAATGCTGTGGAGGGTTGTGTTCGAGAAACCTATGGCGCCCTTGAAGCCAGCTACCAGGCCAAGCATGCCTCAGACCTGCAAATACGTACCATCATGCACGAAGTGGCTCGGGATGAAACCTCCCATGCTGCGCTCTCGTGGCGTCTTCATTTCTGGCTCAAAGACATGCTCTCCGAAGCCGACTGGCACCTGGTCGAAAGCGCCATGGCCGAGGCCATCCACGACCTGCGTAGCGAACTCCGTGTACCTCGGAACAAGCTACTTACCCGTGTTGCAGGGCTCCCTAACGAACTCACAGCGCAGTCCCTTCTCGATGGTCTGGAAGAGCATCTCTGGGGAGCCAGATCCCTCGCTGCTTAGTTAACCGTACATACCGCTAGCGACGAAGCAGGAGCTGGAGCTTGCGATCCTGCTTCTTTGCTAGCTTAACGAAGGTTTCGCTCGTCAGTGCTTCCTGAGCTGGTGGGTTGACCATCCGGTGGATGCCCGACAGTAAGGGCCTGGTGGAACAATCAGCGAGCAAGGGACTGGTGGAAAAGCGCAGTGGCCTGCACCTGTGCTGAGGTCAGACCAAAGCGCCGCTCCCGGCGGGTGTAGTCCGTCAACGCGGCGAGCAGGTGTTCTGCAGTGAAATCAGGCCAGGCGACATCGGTAAAATAGAGTTCAGCGTAGGAGGCCTCCAGCAGCATAAAATCCGAGAGACGATGCTCACCTCCGGTGCGAATCAGCAGATCGATGTCCGGGGCCCCCGCGGTCCACATGGCTCCCCTCAGGTGCTCGACCGTGATCGCTCCTGGATCTATCTGTCCCGATACCGCGCGCCGCGCTAGCGCTTGCACCGCACGCACCACGTCCTCCCGGGCGCTGTAGGCCACCGCCAGCCGGAAGAGCATCCCTTCCCCCCTCATCGTCGCCTCACACAGCTCTGTGATGGCCTGCTGGCACGACAGGGGCAGCGACTCCACGTCCCCTACCACCTCGACCCTCACCCCCTGGCCGACTAGCTCCTCCCGCTCCGTTTCCGCGAAGCGCTCCAGCAGCCGGTAGAGTGCAGCGACCTCGTCCGCTGGGCGCTTGCGGTTGTCCATGCTAAGGGCGTATACCGTCAAGTACTTCACTCCGGCCCGACCTGCCGCCCTTACCACCTCCCGCACACGCTCGGCACCGACCTCGTGCCCCGCTACCCGTGCCAACCCCCGCGCCGTCGCCCATCGACCGTTGCCGTCGAGGATGATCGCCACGTGCCCGGGTACAGGAAGGTTCGTCATGCTCGCAGCCTGCCATACCCCTGAGGAGCCCCTGGGGAGCCTCTGTGAAAAAGCGGTCTGGCGCACTGCGTTAGATCGTCCCCGGCGGAGTCCACTCGCAGATGGCATCGTGGTTGTCACCGCAGCCCTTGTCGTTCCAGAGGCCGTCAGGACGCTGCACCGCATAGTGTTCGTAGCAGGTCGCCACCACCGGCGGACACTCGAAGGCAAAGGCATTCGGCTCTCCCTGCGCCAAGGAGGTGTAATCGAAAGGTTCCTTCGAGATCCAGAAGTAGGTTCCCGCCCCGGGCTCGTTCGCCGGCTTCCCATCCGTAGCCCCGATCCAGAACTCCCCCTGGAGCAGCTTCTTCAAGAAGTCACGCTCCGATGCTGAGCGTACCGATACCAGATACCCTCCGGCATTCTTGCACCGCCGGTGCTGCTCCAGCCACGATCGCCCCAGAATGCCTCCCTTGAGAGGCCAGTAGCAATGACCGTGCAGGCGATGGTTGCCCCTCCGCTCCCTCCCTCGCCCGCTTGCTCTCCCCCGGCCTCTCCTCCCAAGCCTTCCCCACCGGAACCAGCCAGATTCCCCTTCCCCGCGTTACCGCCTTCCCCTAGGTCGCCGCCGTTGCCCAACGTCTCCTCGTCGTTTGCGCCAGCCCCC
>JANWXX010000526.1 GCA_025057345.1 Polyangiaceae bacterium
TTGTCCTTGGATGTGGCCATCGGAGGGTAACAGCCCGATATTCCTCAACATTCCTGGGTGGGTGCGTAACCCCTAACTCCATCGAACGGCGGGCCCCCTCCTTCGTCCCCAATGTCGAGTCGCTCCTCCAGGAATCTGGTCATGTCTGCGTATTCAACACCTTCGGCGGTATCCTCCTCTCACCAGAGTGGGAGGCCATGGTGGGGGCTCCTGGAGACGACTATACCGACATCATCATCGGATGTACCGCCATTGCTCGAGCCCTCGGTTTTGGTCACTGGTACGTTGCAGAATACGAGCCCAAGAAGCGCTTGGTGGTCCGGGCAACCAGCACCTACGAAGCTGGTTATTACCGAGTACGTTACGGACAGGCCCCTGTGCCTAGAGAATACTTCTTTCAGGGTGCCGTGCTCGCCTTCGCCCAGCTCGCCCACCGCGTTGCCTGGAGCAAAAAACCCGCACTTACTCAGGAATTTTACGATGCGCTCTTCAAGGGAGAGCTTCCCTGGACCATGGAGCAAACACGCAGCTTGCAGTGCGGAGACCCTTTCAGCGAAGTAGTCGTGACCGCTAGGCGATGAGCGGAATACTCCCTCGCTGTCATGTCTTTCGCATCGCTCGCCGACGGGGATGCTCCCGCTCCCTCAGCTGGACTTTGTACTGGCGCGGGTTCTCCCCCGAGGCTGGGCACCTGGCCCAGGCACTCTCCTCTCACGGCTTCTCTCCCCTCCCTTCCGTACCAGGGCTCTTTTATGCAGAAGATCCCCTCACCCACGAGCAGGTGCTCCTCGTACTGCGGACGTGTCGCGTGGAGCTACGTATTCCTTACGTCATCCCCCCCCGAGATCGCTCCCAGGCAGCTGTGCGGCTAGCGCATCGGGTGGCCCAGATCGCGCAAACCATCCCCCCCTTCCACCATGCACCATGATGGCACTTCACGTTGCACTCCTCGGGGACTGGCACACCGACGGGCAATCCCTCCTGGACTATCTCCGGAAGGATATCCCAGCCGATTTCACCCACTTCCCAAACGGCGAAGATCTTCTCCAGGCACTCTCGAAGAATCACTTTGATGCCGTAGTCCTCGATGCTAGCGCTCTGGCTAGCTCTGGAGTCCCC
This sequence comes from Polyangiaceae bacterium, assembly GCA_025057345.1. GTDB lineage: Bacteria > Myxococcota_A > Polyangia > Polyangiales > Polyangiaceae > JANWXX01. Next base: position 1,120 of record JANWXX010000526.1, read on the forward strand.
CTCTGGCAACAAGTGGCCAAAGCTTATCCCGCGCTCCCTGTCTTTTGTTGGGGCTCCACAGAGTCCTCCCTTCCCTCCGAACCTCGATCAGCTCCGCTCCAGATGGTCCGCGACAGCCATGCACTTCGTCAAGCGCTCCAGGCGGAAGAGGAGCATCGGCTCCGCGGTCGGCTCAGTGGTGTCTCCTTGCCCGGGCTCCTGCAGATGCTCCAGTACGAGCAGCGCTCTTGTCAGCTACGCCTACGCCACAAAGCCACCTCCGGAGATCTGTTCCTACGCCATGGTCGTCTGATCCACGCTAGCCATGAGCACCTATCCCCGGTCGATGCAGCCCTGGAGATGCTCCTCTGGACACCCGTGGATGTGGTCTTCGAACGTCTCCCCCCTGCTATCCTCCAGACCCTCCGGGAACCTCTCGACCACCTGCTTCTTGAAGCAGCCCGCCTCCGCGATGAGCGCCAGGAAGGCGACCCTATCCCCTCGCGATCTCGGGGGACTGCGGGACGCCTAAACAGTGGAAAATGGCTCCTCCCCACCCACATCCTAGGGGGAGCAGACGGGCTTCTCGTAGAGGTAATGGGACTCCCCGGCATCCTTCTCGGAGCGGTAGTGGACACGGAGCATCGGCTCCTAGTGGCCTTGCGAAAGCAGCGAGACATACCCACAGGGACACAGCTCCATAGCCACATCTCCGACGCTCACATTGCGCTCTGTTCCCTACTCTTGAACTTCGGAGAACAAGAGAGCCTGGAGGACGTGTTCCTCACAACGAACGACCTGCTCATCGTGCTCCGACCGCTCCGGGATTCGCCCCAATTCTTGCTGTGCGCGGTATTCGAGAGGAGCATCGCTCCCCTAGGGCTCATGCGTGCTCAGATCACAAGGCTCGCAGAGGGGTTTCTTCCCGCCCAGCAAGCCGGGTGAGGGTTTCCCCTTACTCTCTCATTGCTTGGTGATGTCCGCAGCGTTGCGGGGAAGCACCTTATTGTTGCTAAAGCTGAAGTGGAGCACCCCAGCCAAGAAGGGGAAGGTATCACCCAGCTTGAAGGAGTTTTGGGGGTACGCATAGAGGAAGTCATCCACGCGCAGGTTGCCGGTGACGGCGATTTCGTTGAAGTTCTGGGGAGCGTCCGGGTTCTCGTTGATGACAGAGACGTTGTTCACCTGCACCAGCATCCCCCGGTACCGGAGCGCGTTGGTGCCTCCCGTAGCAATGGAGGCCGGGTCCGCAACGACGATGGGTGAGATCGGCTCGCAGACGCCAACCTTGGTGATCTTAGGATTGACCAACTCTAGGAGACCCTGGAAATTCTCTACCTTGCCGGTCACGTCCACCCGGTCGAGCACCGTCACGGTGGGCTGGGTTGAACCGAGGAAGATGAAGATTCCACCGAACTCGTTGAGGGTTGGGTCTTGAACCCAGAAGCTGTTGCTGCTGGGGCCCGGCTTGCGGATTGCCGTCACGCACACCCCCGAGAGCGCCGCCTCCGCCCCCACCGGAACCGTCCCGTCGAGGATCTTGTTGATCTGCACCGACTGAGCCGGGCAGGGCGTGGCCCCCGGGTTGGCGTCGTTGGGGCACAGATCGCAAGCATCGCCCTTGCCATCGCTGTCTGTGTCTTTCTGGTCCCCGTTGGCGACCGCAGGACAATTATCCTTGGCATCCGGGACGTTATCGCCGTCGAGATCCCCCTGCACCAGCGGACAATCGGTGGAGTTGGCCTTGAGCGGGCAGGGATCGCAGGCGTCTCCCAGACCGTCACCGTCCGCATCGCTTTGCTTGCCCTTGTCGATGGGGCGGATCGCGCTGAACATCTTGGGGCAGAGATCCTGATCGTTGGGGATACCGTCCCCATCGTCGTCGTTGGCCGAGGGTTGACCGGTGAACTGGTTGGGGCGAAACGGCACGCAGGAGGGCTCGTCCGGCGGGTCGCCGCAGAAGAAGAGGTCGTATAGCTCCTTGGTCCCGTTGGCCGACACA
>JANWXX010000527.1 GCA_025057345.1 Polyangiaceae bacterium
TCGCAACATCTCCGCAAAAAATGGTGCGACAGACCTACCCCTCCCGCGCGTCAGGCATGCTTGATCGGGGTGCCCAAGCTCAGACGCACGCCTAGGGCGGTCACAAGGATCGGAGCGATCACAAGGAAAGCAAACGTGGATAGGGGTGCAGCCGAACCAGGCCAGAAATACCAGAGAGACGCCGCCACCGGGAGTGGAGCCAGAAGAGACATCCCCAAGGCGCGCTTGCCCGTGGGGAGGGCACACACCTTGAACTTCAAGAGGATCACATCCACCACCAGCATGGTGGTCGCCAGGAGGCTGGCGACAGGGGTGGCAACGGTGGCGAGGAGAAGCCAGGTAATCCAGGGGTCGCCAAGGACATGACTGGATCTAGGCAAGAATAGGTATGCGGTGATGGCCAGCCAGGAGCTAGCGATGGTTCCGACATACGTTGGACCGATCCAGGAGGCGAGGCGCGAGATCTTCATCATGATGGGGACTCCTACAAGCTGATGCTGCTCAGTATTCCTTGCAGAGCCAAGCGATGCCAGTCGCTTCCAATCACCTGCTTGACGGAAATGTGTGGCCACCTCTCGCGGAAGCATCGTTCTTCGTCTTGCCACATCAGCCAATGGATCCCCTGGACGACGGTGCAGTGTTTTCCGCTCCAGTCGTGGGTCACCAGCCAGGTCTTGGGGGTACGTGGCGTCAGAGAGCACCTCGTGCTTGGGGGAAGCCATCGGAGGCGAATAGCTCAACATCCCACGACATTCCTGAGTGGTTGCGTAATTCCTACTGTGGTCTGCCCCTGAGCCATTCGAAGGTCATCTGGATGCCCTCAGTCTCACCCCCGCTTTGTCTGGGGAAGTCCGTGGATCCGACGGTTAACCACTGCTTCTGCGGCATCCCTCGTAGGCCCCCCACGCCTCCGCAGGCATCAGCACCGTCATCCCCCCCAGATGCGCACGATCTCGTTGCCCACGTGGTAGGTCGACTGCTCTTCGTCGATCTTCGCTACCCCGTGCTCCGCCCGCATCGCTCCCTCGACCACGGCGAGCACGATGTACGCCACCAAGGCCAGGCCGAAGCCGAATGCTCGCCGTGCTTGGTGGCCGTCTTGAGCACGACCAGCACCCGGCGCATCATCAGCTTCTCCCCCTCCTCGCCCACCACCTCCACGGGCTCCTCGCAGAGCGTCGCTTCCAGAGCGTCGCTTCGCTTGTCTTGCCTCGGCCTTTGCGCGGCCCTGTCACGGTGACGACCACGTCCAGATCCCCAACCAAGTGCATCGGTAGGTCTAGGTCGGGGTCGTAGGCGACGAGGCTCACGGTCGGTAACGGCCCTGCGGCGCACTCCCGCAGCGGCACGATCCGGCGTTCGGTGGCCGCCAGATGGTTGCCGTCGAGGATGCTTGTGCTCGTACTGGGCGCCGCGGTGCGCCTCGAAGAGAGGGGCGAGGACCGAAGGAGCCAGCAGGCGCCGCATAATCTGGGCCATCAGGGGCAGAAGACTGCGCGCGGCCAGACGCTCGACCAGTTGCCGGGTGAACGAAGGGAGGGAGGAGAGCGCGGGAGTGTACGAGGTCACGAAGATCCGCGAGGAGTACGAAGAAAACATGGCCTCGCTACCCGAAACGCAAAGTGCTTCCAGATGACCTTCAAATGGCTCCTCGCGCGCACCGGAAGCCGACGTTGTAGAAGCGGTACGACGGTGTGAACCAGCTGCGGACGGCCCCGCGCACCCACGCGGCGTCGTAGTTGTACCAACTGCCACCACGAAGGATGCGGCTTGTCCCGCATTTGCCTACATCGTAGCCAGAATCCGTGTAGGGACAATACGCGCTCGACGTCCACTCCCACACGTTCCCCGCCATGTCCCTCAACCTCGTCGGCGTATTCCCCATTAGATAGCTCCCCACGGGACAGGTACCTTGGCGACCGCCCTTGCCCACATCGTTCCCTTCCCCGTTCCAGCACAACTGGTTGCTCGGCTCCGCGTCTCCCCACGGATACCTCCTGTCCCCCTCGCGCCCCCCCTGGCGCGCCCCATACTCCCACTCCTCCTCCGTTGGCAACCTCTTGTTCGCCCATCGGCAAAACTGCGTCGCTTGCTCCCAGTCTACGCAGTTGATCGGGTGATCCTTCCAGTCATTCTTGCCCCAGTTGCACCAAGTTCCTTCGTCCGGCTTGCTGCAAGCCCCCGCGGCCACACACGCCTGGTATGCAGCCACCGTCACTTCGGTTATGTCCAGCCAGAACGGCTTCAGCGTCACCTGGTGCACCGGCCTCTCGTCCGGAGCTCCCTCTTCCGACCCCATCCGGAAGGTACCTCCCTCTAGGCGCACCATCATTTCCGTAAAGTCAGGATGTCTCGACAGCTTGCCCACCGGCTGCTTCAACCCTAGGTCCGGAGCTCCCGCTGACGCTTTGGGTTTCTTCCCCTTCTCCCTCTCCGCCCACGCCGACGGAACCACCAACCCCACCACCACCAACCCTACTACCCAGCGCCATTTCTTCGCCCACATCTTCTCGGTTCCTTTCGATGGACTCCGGAGGCGATTCTTCACCTCGCCTCCCCAACCCCTCCCCTGGGCGGGCAGAGGAGGGAGCTTGTGCGACAAGTCCACACCTCGGAGGGAGGCTTACACCCCCTCGGGCCAGGTGCGGTGCTGCTTGAGGTGGATTCGTAGCGCCCGGAGCGCAGCAACGTCCAGAGTTTCAAGGTGGGCGAGACGAGCCTCAGTGACCGCTACAGCCAGCACTTCGCATAGATCGACCACGGCTTGGCGAGCGTCCACTAGCGCTTGCTCCTCGGCGGCACGGCGTTGCTCTTCAGCAGCGAGACGCTTGGCTCGCTCTCGTTCTGCTTGCTCGGCAGCCCAACGCTCCCGCTCCTCCGCCGCTTGCCGTCGCTCCTCCGCAGCGAGACGCTCGGTGCGCTCCCGTTCCGCTTGCTCGGCAGCCCAACGCTCCCGCTCCTCCGCCGCTCGCCGTTGCTCCTCGGCAGCGAGACGCTCGGTGCGCTCCCGTTCCGCTTGCTCCTCGGCGGCACGGCGTTGTTCCTCCGCAGCGAGACGCTCGGCTCGCTCTCGTTCCGCTTGCTCCTCGGCAGCA